>NZ_JBEOTZ010000018.1:0-181272 GCF_040303825.1 Streptomyces sp. NPDC094143 | reverse complement strand
GCAGCACGCCTACTACCAGTTGATCCACCAGGGCACCAAGCTCATCCCGGCGGACTTCATCGGCTTCGCCCGGCCGGTCGCCGAGCTGAGCGAGGAACTCAAGGCGCAGCACGACCTGCTCATGGCCAACTTCTTCGCCCAGACGCAGGCCCTCGCCTTCGGCAAGACCGCCGAGGAGGTGCGCGCGGAGGGCGTGCCCGAGGAGCAGGTGCCGCACAAGACGTTCCGCGGCAACCACCCCACCACCACGATCCTGGCCACCGAGCTGACCCCCTCCGTCCTCGGCCAGCTCGTCGCCCTCTACGAGCACAAGGTGTTCGTCCAGGGCGCGGTGTGGAACATCGACTCCTTCGACCAGTGGGGCGTCGAACTCGGCAAGGTGCTCGCCAAGCGCGTCGAGCCCGCGCTGACCGAGGGCGCCGAGGTCGAGGGCCTGGACGCCTCCACCAAGGCGCTGGTCGCGACCTACCGGGAACTGCGCGGCCGGGAGTAGGGGGCCACCGGCCGCCGGAGCCGGAGGCCGGGCAGGGGACGCGGCGGCGGCGTGCCGTCCGCGTCCCGTAGACTCCCGGCGATCATGACAGCGAGTGCTCGGGGGAGCGCGACATGGCACGCACACGCGGGAGTTGGACGGGCGGCACGCTGACGGCCGGGGCCGTCCTGAAGCCGCAGCACGCGGCCCGGGCGGTGTTCCACCCGGCCTGGATCCCGGAGGCGCTCGACCGGTCCGTGGAGCGGCTCAAGAGGTTCCGGGTCATCGCCGGGGCGGTCGCCTCCCTGGGCGTCTACACGTTCGTCGAGGGCGGCTTCGACGTCACGGAACTGCTGGAGAACGCGCTGACGGCCTCGGTCGTGCTGCTCTTCCTCACACCGCTGACGGTCGGGGTGATGCTCTTCGTCTGGCGGCGCGGCGGCACGGTGCGGCAGTTGCGCCGACCGCTGCTCAACTCCCTCGCGCTGCTGGGACTGTTCGTGGGGTGTGTGGCCGTACTGCTGCTGCTGGTGCGGACGGTGAACGCGTCGGCGAACCCGGTCGTGATCATCGGGGTGGGCCTGACGATGATGTGGCTGCTGGTCTTCACGGCGTACGGGGCCGTGCGGGTCTCCGGCAACTTCTTCGGCACGGCCGCCACACACCGCTGTCTGCCGCCGCTGCTCGCCATGGTGACCAGTTGGCTGGTGGCCGTCCCGGACCTGGTCACCGGGGATCTGCACGGGCTCAGCCTCACCCTGGGATACGTCTTCATCCTGGGCGCGCCGGGGACGGTCACCGCGATCGCGCTGCTGGAGATGGGCCGGCTGAAGCGGCGGTACGGGATCAGGCTGACAGCGCATCCGGCGACCCTGGCACCGACGACCCCGCTCCCGATCCCGGCCCCGGGACCCTGGCCCGTCCCGCCGGTGCCGCCCGGAACGCCTCCGGGCGGCATCGGCGGGACGCCCCCGGCGGGAACCCCGTACGTGCCGCCGCAGGGCCACCACCCGTACGGCCGGCCGCAGAGGCCGTATCCGCAGCCGCAGGGCCACCCGTACGCGCCGCACCCGCATCACCCCTACGGCGGCTGAGCGGCTGGTCCGCGGGTGCTCCGGCCCGGTCAGGCCACCGCGCTGAGGGTGTCCGCGAGGCGGCGGCGGGCCGCGCGGGCCGCGGGCACGGCGGCCAGGGCCGCAGCGCAGAGCACCGCGGCCGCCCCGAGCAGCAGCATCAGCACCGGCGACGGCCCCTGGGCGATCCCGGCGCCGATACCGCTCGACCGGCCCTGGGCGTCGATCAGCCAGTGGGCGACCGGCAGGCCCAGGGCGGTGGCGGCGAGTACGGCCGCGAGGGCCGTGAAGCCGGTGGCCGTGACGGTGATCGCCGTGATCTGCCGGGGGGACAGGCCGATGGCCTTCAGGGCGAGCAGATCCCGTTCGCCCTCGCGGACCGTGCCGCCGATCGCGGTGAGCAGTTCGATCAGCCCGATGAGGGCCAGGACGGCGATCAGTCCGGCGACCACCGCGCGCAGGGGGGAGAGCCCGTCGGCGGGGTTGGTCACGGTGTGCACGTCGAGATGGCCGCGCCCGGCCGTGGTCAGCCGGTCGGCCACCTCCCCGGGGTCGGCCCCCGGGGTCAGCCGCAGCTCGTAGAGGGTCGGGCGCAGGCCGGGGTCGTTGTCGCGGAGGGTGTCGAGGGAGGTGGAGATGACCCGGCCCGCGTTCTCCGGCTCGATGCTGCGGCCGACGACGTGCAGGATCTGCGGCTGGTCGCCGACGGTCATGCGCACCCAGTCGCCGACCCGCACGTCGAGCAGGTCGAGCAGCCCCTGCCCGGCCACGGCCTCGTCGGCGCCGCGGGCGGGGCGGCCCTCGGCGAGGGTGTACGGGTAGGGGTCCTGGCGGGTGCCGAGGCCGCGCAGGGCGATGGTCGCCGTCTGGCCGGGGACCAGCGCGGCCGTCTCGACGCCGGGGTAGGCGGCGGCCACCTGCGGGTCGCGTTCCAGCAGGGAGCGGGCCCGCCGCTCGCTCAGGCCGGCGTCGGCGCGGACGCTGAGCGTGGTGGGCAGACCGACCTGCTCGGGCTCGCTGTGGAAGCGGTCGATGGTGGTCCAGGCGCTCATCGCCACCACGATCAGCAGCAGCGGCAGGGCGAGGCGGGCGACGGTGGCCAGGGACCGGGGCCGGCGGGTGAACGCCTTGTGCCAGCCCAGCACCAGCGCGGGCGGCACGCGCACTCCGAGGGCCCGGCGTGCCACGCCGGACAGCCGCCCGCCCGGGGTGGCGGCGGGCCGTGGCACCGGCACCGGCGGCACCCGTCCGGCCCGCCAGGCGGCGAGCCCGGTGGTGGCGCCGATGAACAGCACCGCCCCGGCCGGGATCACGAGCAGGGCCACGGTGTGCCCGGGCAGGCCCTGCCACACGCCGACCGCGTCCCCGAGCCGCCCGGGGATCCGGCTGCCCAGGGCCTCGGCGAGCGCGGCGGCGGCCACGGCGCCCAGCAGGGCGTAGGCGAGGTGCTGGAGCAGGAAGATGCGGACGACCTGGCCCGGGGTGAAGCCGATCGCCTTCAGGACCGACAGATCGCGCAGATGGCCCCGGATGCGGGTGCCGATCGCGCCGTGCACGGCGAGTCCGGCGGCGACCAGTGCGCCCAGCCCGAACAGGCCCAGCACCTGGCCGAGGAGCCGGTTGTCGCCCTGCGCCTCGGCCCGGGCCTGCTGCCAGGTGGAGACCTCGCCGATGGCCCCGGCACCCAGCACGGTCACGGCCCGCTGCACGAGGTAGGACGTGTCGTCGGGGTCCGTCAGGCGCAGTCCGATCACCTGGCCGCCGGGGTCCGGCACGGCCTGCGGCAGCGCCCACACCAGGCCCGGCTGCTCACCGGGCCGGTAGCGCGGCTCGGCGCTGTCGGCGACACCGACGACGGTCAGCTCGCGGGCGGTGCCGGGCACGGTGAGCGCGTCGCCGGGCTGGGCGAGCAGGGCGCGGGCCAGACGGGTCTCCAGGACCACGCCGTTCGGGGTGGCGGGGTCGAGCCAGTGGCCGGAGACGAGGGGCGGGCGGCCGACGGACGGGCGTTCCGCGGTGGCGCGCAGCTCGACGGAGGCGCGGCTGCCGCGCGAGGAGACGGTGGTGGCGGCGGTGGGGTAGGGGCCGGCCACCTCGTCGACGCCGTCCAGCGCGGCCAGCTCGCCGGTGTCGGCGGCGGTGTCGGTGTGCAGCCACACGTGCGCGCCGTGCGACTGCGTGAAGACGCGCTGCCAGGGGTTGGTCGCGTACCCGAACAGGGCGGTGGCCAGCAGCAGGGACGCGACGATGCCCGCGGTGGCCAGGACGAGGAACAGCGCCTCGCCGCGGTGCGTGCGCAGATCGGAGTGGGCCCAGCGCAGGGTGGCTCGCATACGGGTCAGCCCTTCCGGGGATCGTCGTACCCGCGCATGTCAGTCCTTCAGCTCCAGCACGCCGGATATGCCGGCGCGGCGCGGCGGGGTGCCGCTGTCGAGGGTCGCGTCGTCGGCGATGCGGCCGTCGAAGAAGCTGATCACCCGGTCCGCGGCGCTGGCCAGCCGGGCGTCGTGCGTGACCAGCAGGATCGTCTGGCCGCGCTGGTGGAAGCGGGACAGCAGCCGCATCACCTCGCGGGTGCCCTTGCTGTCGAGGCTGCCCGCGGGCTCGTCGGCCAGCAGCAGCGGCGGATGGTTGACCAGGGCCCGGGCGAGGGCCACGCGCTGCTGCTCGCCGCCGGACAGCTCGCCCGGCATGCTCCGCTCCTTGCCGGTCAGGCCCAGCTCGGCCAGGAGCTGCTCCCGCTCGGCCCGGGCCTGCTTCGGTGCCACCCCGGCGAGCAGGGCGGGCAGCTCCACGTTGTCCGCGACGGACAGGTTCGACACGAGGTTGAAGAACTGGAAGACGATCCCGATCCGCTTGCGGCGCTCCACCGCCCAGCGGGCCTCGCTGTAGGCGTCGGTCGGCTCGCCGTCGAGCCAGATGCTGCCCGCGTCCGGCCGCTGGAGCCCGCCGAGCAGGTGCAGCAGCGTCGACTTGCCGGCGCCGGACGGGCCGGTGATCGCCACGAACTCGCCCTTCCGGACGCACAGGTCGACCCCGCGCACGGCATGGGCGGGCGCGCCCGCGCCGTGGTGGGTCTTCACCAGCCCCTCGGCGCGCAGCACAGGAGCGGGACGGTCGTCGCTCACTCCAGCTCCTCCAGCTCTTCCTGGCACCGCTCCAGCCAGTCGAGGTCGGCCTGCAGGTGCAGCATCGCGCCCTCGATCAGCAGGTGGGCGATGCGGTTGTCGCGGTCTTCGGCGGCGGCCAGCTTCGACATCTGCCGCATGGTGTTCAGGTACTGGCGCCGCTGCTGGTTGATCAGGGCGATCTGGTCGGCGAGGCCGGTCCGCGGGGCGAGCGCCAGCTTCATGAAGAACTCGTCCCGTACCCGCGGCTCGTCCTCCGGCTCCTCGAACCAGGCGCGCAGCGCCTCCCGCCCGGCGTCGGTGAGGTGGTAGACCTTCTTGTTCGGCCGGCTGGACTGCGCCACGTCCTCGCCCTCGATCAGTCCCGACTTCTCGAGGCGGCCGAGGGTCACATAGATCTGGCCGACGTTCGGCTGAGGGTACGCGGAGCCCAGCAGTTGCTCAAGGTCGTGCTTGAGCTCGTAACCGTGGGCGGGGCCGCGGGCGAGGAGGGCCAGGAGGGGCAGGCGCACGCGTGCAGTCCTCCTGTCCGGTCCAATGTGCTCCAGGCCCTAGTATCGCCCATACCTAACAGGTATACATGGCCTCTGTTCCGGGCAAGGGTGCCCGTCGCCGGTGTACAGGGAGGAACCTATGCGGTGGATCCATGCCGCCGGTAGGGGCCTTCTGGTTCTCGTCGTGGTCCTGACCGGTCACGTCGCCGCCGGAGCGCAGGCGGGCGAGCCACCGGCGGGCGGCCGCGGGCCGCTCACCCTGGCCACCGCCGGGGACCTCACCGGCTATCTCGGCCCCCTGCTGGAGGGCTGGAACCGCACCCACCCCGGCGAGGAGGTCACGCTCGTGGAGCTGCCCGACTCGGCCGACGAGACCCGGGCCCAGATGGCCACCGACCTGCGCGACGGCGACCGCAGCCGGTTCGACGTGCTCAACATCGACGTCAACTGGACCTCCGAGTTCGCCGCCTCCGGCTGGATCAGGCCCCTGCCCCGGGACCGCTTCCCGCTGAAGACCTTCCTCCAGCCGGTCGTGGACACGGCGACCTACGACGGACAGCTCTACGCCGTGCCCTACGTCACCAACGCCGGACTGCTCCTGTACCGCAAGGACGTCCTCGCCGAGGAGGGCGTCGAGCCGCCGCGCACCTGGGCGGAGCTGGAGCGGTACGCGAGGACCATCGCCCCGAAGCACGGCCTCGACGGGTACGCCGGGCAGTTCCTGCCCTACGAGGGCCTCACCGTCAACGCGGCCGAGGCCGTCTACTCGGCGGGCGGCTCGATCCTCGGCGACGAGGGCGAGCGCGTCACGGTCGACTCGGCGGCGGCCCGTGAGGGCATCGGCTTCCTGGCGCGCGGGGTGCGCGAGGGCTGGATCCCGAAGGAAGCCCTGACGTACAAGGAGGAGGAGTCCAAGCAGGCCTTCCAGGACGGCCGGCTGCTCTTCCTGCGGAACTGGCCGTACGCCTACGTCGGCGCCTCCGCCCCTGGCTCGAAGGTCGCCGGCGAGGTCGGCGCCGTACCGCTGCCGGGGCCGGACGGGCCGGGCACCAGTGTGCTCGGCGGGTCCAACCTGGCCGTCAGCGCGCACGCCCGGCACCCCGACTCCGCCGCGCGCCTGATCGCGTACCTCACCAGTGAGCCCGTCCAGCGCCAGGTCCTCACGCGCGGCGCGCTGCCACCCGTGCGGGCGGATCTGTACGAGGACCCCGAGCTGATCCGCCGGTTCCCGTACCTGCCGACCCTGCGCGCGAGCGTGCTCGCGGCCGAGCCGCGTCCCAAGAGCCCGCACTACGACCAGGTGAGCCTGGTGGTGCAGGCGGTCGTGCACGACGCGATGGCCGGGCGGCAGACGCCCGAGGCGGCGGTGCGCCGACTGGCGCGTGAACTGGCGGTCATCTCCAACCGCTAGTTACGTGTTAGGTAACGAGGGCGTCTCAACTAGCTGCGATATGCCCGATTGAGTCCCTGTTTGCAACGCCAACTGGCCGGTCACTTCTGTTCTTTTCGTTGACACCCTTCTGACGCCGATACCTAACATGCATGCATGCTGAGTAAGTACCACTGGTGGCGGGACGCGGTCATCTACCAGGTCTACGTCCGCAGCTTCCTCGACAGCACCGGCGACGGCATCGGCGATCTCGCCGGGGTCCGGGCCGGGCTGCCGTACCTGAGGAAGCTCGGCGTGGACGGGATCTGGCTGAGCCCCTTCTATCCCTCGCCGCAGCACGACCACGGCTACGACGTGGCCGACTACTGCGACGTCGACCCGCTCTTCGGCGACCTCGGCGAGTTCGACCTGCTCATGGCCTCCGCGCGGCGGCTCGGCATCAAGGTGCTGCTCGACATCGTCCCGAACCACTGCTCCAGCGAGCACCCCTGGTTCCGCGAGGCGCTCGCCGCCCCGCCCGGCAGCCCCGCCCGGGCCCGCTTCCACTTCGCCGACGGCCGCGGCCCCGACGGGTCCGAGCCGCCCAACAACTGGCACTCCATGTTCGGCGGCCCCGCCTGGACCCGGGTGACCGAGCCCGACGGCCGGCCCGGCCAGTGGTACCTGCACATGTTCGCGCCCGAGCAGCCCGACTGGAACTGGCGCAACCCCGAGATCGCCGCCGAGTTCGACCGCATCCTGCGCTTCTGGCTGGACCGGGGTATCGACGGCTTCCGCATCGACGTCGCCGCCGGCCTCTTCAAGCACCCCGAGCTGCCCGACTCCGACGACCCGGAGGCCGACGCCCGCACCCGCGACTCGGTCAACCCGCTCGCCTGGAACCAGCCCGAGGTCCACGACGTGTGGCGCCGCTGGCGCTCCATATGCGAGGAGTACACCGAGCGCGACGGCCGCGACCGCCTCCTCGTCGGCGAGGTCTCCGTCCCCACCGCCCGCGAGCACGCCCAGTACGTCCGCCCCGACGAACTGCACCAGGCCTTCTTCTTCGACCTGCTCAGCGCGCCCTGGGACCCGGACGCCTTCCGGAAGGTCATCTCGGAGGCGATGCAGGACATCGCCGGCACCGGTTCCACGGTCACCTGGGTCCTCAACAACCACGACCAGGTCCGCACCGTCACCCGTTACGGCGAACCCGCCACCGAGGGCAGCGGCCTCGGCGCCGCCCGGGCCCGCGCCGCCGCCCTGCTGATGCTGGCGCTGCCCGGTGCCGCCTACATCTACCAGGGCGAGGAGCTCGGGCTGCCCGAGGTCGTGGACCTGCCCGACGACGTGCTCACCGACCCGATCTTCCGCCGCACCGGCAGCAGGGCCCGCATCCGCGACGGCTGCCGGGTGCCGCTGCCCTGGTCGGGCCAGGCCTCGCCGTTCGGCTTCACCCCGGGCGTGGAGAGCGCCAAGCCGTGGCTGCCGCAGCCGGAGTACTTCGCCGAGTACGCCACCGACCGCGCCCTCGCCGACACCCGCTCCTTCTGGCACCTGTACCGCGACGGCCTGCAACTGCGCGCCGCCCTGCCCCAGTTGGGCGAGGGCACGCTGAGCTGGCTGGACACCCCGCCGGGGGTCCTGGCCTTCGAGCGGGGCGACGGCCTGGTGTGCGCCGTCAACTTCGGCACCGCCCCCACCCCCGCGCCGATCCCCGGCTCCCCCCTGCTCACCAGCGGCCCCTGCCCGCCCGGAGTCCTCTCCGGCTCCACGGCCGCCTGGTGGATCCGTTCCTGACCGCCCCGCAAGTCAACTCCCCGAAGGGACATCAACGATGATGCGACGACGTACCACCCTGCTCACCGGCTGCACCGCCCTCGTCCTGGCACTCGGCGCGACCGCCTGCGGCGGCGGCCCCGTCGCGGCCGGCGGCGGCGACAAGGCCCTCGACGGCCAGACGGTCACCGTGGCCGGCGTCTGGTCCGGCACCGAGCAGAAGAACTTCCAGAAGGTGCTGGACGCCTTCACCGAGAAGACCGGCGCCAAGACGCAGTTCGTCTCCACCGGCGACAACGTCTCCACCGTCGTCGGCAGCAAGATCGAGGGCGGCAACGCCCCCGACGTCGTGATGGTCCCGCAGGTCGGCGTGCTCAAGCAGTTCGCGCAGCAGGGCTGGCTCAAGCCGCTGTCGAAGAAGACCGAGCAGTCCGTCGACGCCGGCTACGCCCCCGTGTGGAAGGAGTACGGCAGCGTCGACGGCACCCTGTACGGCCTGTACTTCAAGGCCGCCCACAAGTCGACCGTCTGGTACAGCCCCGACGCCCTCGCCCAGGCCGGAGTGAAGCCCCCGAAGACCTACGACGAGATGCTGAAGGCCGGGCAGACCGTCTCCGACTCCGGGCTCGCCGCGTTCTCCGTCGCCGGTCAGGACGGATGGACGCTCACCGACTGGTTCGAGAACATCTACCTCTCCCAGGCCGGGCCCGAGAAGTACGACGCCCTCGCCGCCCACGAGCTGAAGTGGACCGACTCCTCCGTCGTCGACGCCCTCACCACGCTCGGCAAGCTCTTCAAGGACAAGCAGCTGATCGCCGGCGGCCAGAAGGGCGCCCTGAACACGGACTTCCCCGGCTCGGTGGAGAAGGTGTTCGGACCCGAGCCCGAGGCCGGCATGGTCTACGAGGGCGACTTCGTCGCCGGTGTCGCCAAGGACCAGTTCGGCAAGAAGGTCGGCGAGGACGCGAACTTCTTCCCCTTCCCGGCGGTCGGCGGCGGCGAGGCCCCGGTCGTCAGCGGCGGTGACGCCGCCGTCGTCCTCAAGGACGGCAAGAACCAGAAGGCCGCCCAGGCCCTCCTGGAGTACCTGGCCACCCCGGAGGCCTCCGCGGTGTGGGCCGAGGCCGGCGGCTTCCTCTCCCCGAACAAGAAGCTCGACCTCGCCTCCTACGGCGACGACGTCACCCGTGCCACCGCCAAGTCCCTGGTCGAGGCCGGCGACTCGGTCCGCTTCGACATGTCCGACCAGGCCCCGGCGGCCTTCGGCGGCACCAAGGGCACCGGCGAGTGGAAGCTGCTGCAGGACTTCCTGCGCGACCCGTCCGACCCGAAGGGCACCGCGGCGAAGCTGGAGGCCGCGGCGGCCAAGGCGTACCAGGACTGATACGCCATGACAGCCACCCTCGTGAAAGAGACGAGTCCGCCGACGCCGCCGCCCGGCCCGGTCGCCGACCGCACCCGGCGCCTGCGGCGGCGCGGCAGGATCATCGCCCTGCTGTTCGTCTTCCCGGCGTTGCTGCTGCTCGGCGCGCTCGTCGTCTACCCCGTGCTGTTCAGCGTCGGCCGGAGCTTCTTCGACGCCTCCGGGACGACCTTCGTCGGCGGCGAGAACTACACCGAGATGTTCCGCGACCCGGCGACCCTCAAGGCCGTGCGGAACACGGCCATCTGGGTCGTCGTGGCCCCGGCCCTGCTCACCGGGCTCGGCCTGATCCTGGCCGTGCTGGTGGAGAAGGTCCGCTGGGCCACCGCCTTCAAACTGCTCCTCTTCATGCCGATGGCGGTCTCCTTCCTCGCCGCCGGCATCATCTTCCGGCTCGCCTACGACGAGGACCCCGACAAGGGCGTGCTGAACGCGGCGGTCGTCTCGGTCCACGACGCGTTCAAGGAGCAGTCCTCCTATCCGACGGCCCGGGCACGTGACGGTCAGGGCCTGACGAAGGAGAAGGACGGTTCGTACCGCAGTGCGGCCGTCTCGCCCGGGGACGCACTGACGCTGGGCCTGGTCGGCGTACAGCCCGCCGACCTGCCCGGCGACGCCCGGCCCGCGTCCGGGGCGGTGGGGCAGAAGGCCGCCGCGGACGAACTGCGCGGTGTCGTCTACCTGGACTTCACCCCCGGCGGGGGAGGGGAACAGGGCAAGGTCGACGCGCGGGAGAGCGGACTGCCCGGGATGAAGGTCGAGGCGGTCCGCGACGGTGAGCGGGTCGCCACGGCGACGACCACCGCCGACGGCTCCTTCCGCTTCGAGGGCCTGGCACCGGGCTCGTACGCGGTGAAACTGCCGGCGTCCAACTTCGCCGCGCCCTACGAGGGCGTCTCCTGGCTCGGCCCCGCGCTGGTCACCCCGGCGATCATCGGCGCCTACCTGTGGATCTGGACCGGCTTCGCGATGGTGCTGATCGGGGCGGGCCTGTCGACGCTGCCCCGGGACGCGCTGGAGGCGGCGCGGATGGACGGCGCCAACGAGTGGCAGATCTTCCGCCGCATCACGGTGCCGCTGCTGGCCCCGGTCCTCACGGTCGTCTTCGTCACCCTCGTCATCAACGTGATGAAGGTCTTCGACCTCGTCTACATCATCGCGCCCGGGCCCGTGCAGGAGGACGCGACCGTGCTCGCGACGCAGATGTGGCTGGTGTCGTTCGGCGGTGGCAACAACCAGGGGCTCGGCAGCGCGCTCGGTGTGCTGCTCCTGCTGCTGGTCGTCCCGGCCATGGTGTTCAACGTCCGCCGTTTCCGAAGGAGTCAGCGATGAACGCGGTGCGGCGTTCCCTGGGCAACGGAGTCGTCCAGGCCTTCCTCGTGGTCGTGGGGCTGGTGTGGATGACCCCGCTGGCCGGGCTGTTCCTGTCCTCCCTGCGGTCCGCCGAGGACACGGCGAAGGGCGGCTGGTGGACGGTGTTCTCCAGCCCGGGGCAGCTGTCCTTCGACAACTACTCGGCGTTGCTGGAGAACGCCGGCATCACCCAGGCGTTCTGGAACACGGTGCTGATCTCGGTGCCGACGACGGTGCTGGTCGTGGTCGTGGCGGCGCTCGCCGGCTACGCCTTCGCGTGGCTGGACTTCCCCGGGCGGGACACGGTCTTCCTGGTCGTGGTCGCCCTGCTGGTGGTGCCCGTGCAGATCGGCCTGCTGCCGGTCGCCAAACTCTTCGGGCAGCTCGGCCTGTTCGGCACGATCCCCGGAGTCGTCCTCTTCCACGTCGCCTACGGCCTGCCGTTCGCGGTGTTCCTGCTGCGCAACTACTTCGCCGAGATGCCGAAGGAGATGCTGGAGGCGGCCCGGATGGACGGCGGCACCGAGTGGCGCATCTTCACCCGCCTGGTCCTGCCCGTCGGCCGCCCGGCGATCGCCTCCCTGGCCATCTTCCAGTTCCTGTGGGTGTGGAACGACATGCTGGTGGCGCTGCTGTTCGCGGACAGCTCCGCGCAGCCGCTGACCGTGGAACTGCAGTCGCAGATACGCCAGTTCGGCAGCAACATCGACGTGCTGGCACCCGGGGCGTTCCTGTCCCTGATCGTCCCGGTGGTGGTGTTCTTCGCGTTCCAGAAGCACTTCGTGCAGGGCGTGATGGCGGGCTCGGTGAAGTAGCCCGCCACCTCGGTCCGCTAGCCGTCCACCGCCGCCATGGCGCGCTCCACATGGGCGCGCAGGGTGCGCGGTGGGCGGCCGGTGAGGCGTTCCACCGTGTCGGTGACGCGGTCCTCGGCCCCTTCGGCGATGGCCCGGTCCAACTCGGCGAGGACCGCCGCGAACTCCGGCGGGAGGAACCGCGCCAGCCGGTCACGCAGCTCCTCGAAGGTCAGCCGCCGGTGGGTCACGGGTCGGCCCGTGACCTCGCTGATGACGGCGGCGGCGTCGTCGTAACTCAGCGCCTCGGGGCCGGTGATGACCAGATCGCCGCCCGCGTCCCGGTCGGCGGTCAGCGCGTGCACGGCGACGGCGGCGATGTCGTCGGCGTCCACGAAGGCCACCCGCCCGTCGCCCGTGGCGGTCCACATCGTCCCGTGCTCGCGGATGGTGCGGGCGTGCTCGTGGTCGCCGGTGAGGTTCTGCATGAACCACGAGGGCCGCAGGACCGCCCATGTCTCGAACATGCCGGGCAGGGCCCGCTGCACCTGCCCGACCGCCGGGCCTCCGGAGGGGATCGCCGAGGAACCGAGCAGCACGGCCCGGCCCACGCCGCACGCGCGGGCCCGTTCCAGGAACGGCAGCATGACGGCGGCCGGGTCGGGGTCCCCGACCGGCGGGACCAGATAGACCCGGTCCGCGTCCCGCAGCGCCTCCTCGAACGTCCCCGGGTCGTACCAGTCGAAACGGACCGGCTCGGTACCGGCGACGGGGGTCGCACGGCGGCTCGCGGCCCGCACCCGTCGCCCCCGCGCGGAGAGCTGCCGGGCCACGCGCCCGCCGGTCGTGCCGGTGGCCCCGATGACGAGGGTGGCGGCGCTCACCGGGCGCTCCCCGCGAAGTCGGCCGTGCCGTCCTGGGGAAGGGCGAGCGGGTTCCAGTAGTCGCGGTAGCGGGTGAAACGGCCGTCGGCGACCGTCACCACGGCGATGTACGTCATGTCGTACGGGGCCCCGCTCGCGACCAGCCGCCCCACCGCGCGCATCTCGACCACGACGGTCGCGGGGTCCTCGGTGCGGTGGATCGCCAGGTCGGGGAAGGCGTGCAGGTCGATGTGGGCGGGATAGTCCCTTATGTAGTCGTGGACGGCCGCCTTGCCCTCCAGTCGCTTCGGCCACCCGTCGGGGGCGAACGGAAACTCCATCACGCCCTCGTCGTGCCAGAGCGCGACCCAGCCGTCGATGTCCTTGTCGAGCAGCAGCCGCAGGCTCTCCCGGAACAGGTCGGCCGGTGAGGTGGCCGGTGAGGTGGATGCAGTCATGGATGAAGTCATGGGTATCCCTCCGCTACGATACGGACCGCTGGTCCGCTTAAGAGAATACGGACCCGCGGTCCGGTTGTGCAAGATGCGGACCCGGGGTCCGTTTACCGGGTCGAAGGAGACGGAGGCATCCCGTGCCCGAACGAAAGCCCCGCGCGGACGCCCTGCGCAACCGCGAGACCGTCCTGGCGGCGGCCGACCGGCTCTTCGCCACGTGCGCGAGCCCCGAGGACGTCACCATGGCCGACATCGCCGCCGCGGCCGGCGTCGGCAAGGGCACCCTCTTCCGGGGCTTCGGCGACCGCACGGGCCTGATCCGCGCGCTCTACGAGTCCCGGCTCGAACCGATCCGCCACGCCGTCGCCGAGGGCCCTCACCCGCTCGGGCCCACGACGCCCCCCACCGAACGCGTCCCGGCCCTGCTCGACGCCCTGCTGTGCTTCAAGCTCGACCACCGGCACCTGTCCCTCGCCCTGGAGGGCACGGGAAGCGACAGCCCCTACCGCGCCTCCCACTACGACTGGTGGCACGGCACACTCCGGGACGTCCTGGAACAACTGCCCGGCCTCACCGACGCCGGCTTCACCGCCCACGCGCTGCTGGCGGCGGTCCGCGCGGACCTCGTCGACCACCTCACCGACCGGGAGCACCTGACGCGTGAGCGGCTCCGGGCGGATCTGGCCGGGTACACCGCACGCGTGCTGGCCGGCGGCTGAGTCCCGGGAACACCGGAGCGGCCGGACCCCCTGCCTCCAGGGGGTCCGGCCGCTCCGGTGAACAGGCCGATCGGTGTTCGCGACGGTCAGGCCGACGCCGGCGGATACAGAGCCCGCGGCAGCTGCGAAGCCGCCGCCGCGTCCAGCAGCCACAGCGTCCGGGACCGGCCGTACGCGCCCGCCGCCGGTGCCTGCACCTCGCCCGCCCCCGACAGCGCGATCGCCGCCGCCTGCGCCTTGTCCGCACCGGCCGCGAGGAGCCAGACCTCACGGGCGGCACGAATCGCCGGCAGCGTCAGCGTCACCCGCGTCGGTGGCGGCTTGGGCGCGCCGTGCACACCGACCACCGTGCGGTCGGTCTCCCGGACCGCCGGCAGCTCCGGGAACAGCGACGCCACATGCGTGTCCGGCCCGACGCCCAGCATCAGCACGTCGAACGTGGGGACGGGCCCGTGGTTCTCCGGGCCGGCCGCCGCCGCCAGTTCCTCCGCGTACGCGGCGGCCGCCGCGTCCACGTCGTCGCCGTGCGGCCCGTCCGACGCGGGCATCGCGTGCACCCGCTTGAGATCGAGCGGTACCGCGTCCAGCAGTGCCTCGCGGGCCTGCGTGACGTTGCGGTCCGGGTCGCCCTCGGGCAGGAAGCGCTCGTCGCCCCACCACAGGTCCAGCCGGGACCAGTCGACCGCGTCCCGCGCGGGCGCCGCCGCCAGCGCGGCCAGCAGGCCGTTGCCGTTGCGGCCGCCCGTCAGGACCACGGACGCCGAGCCCCGGGAGGCCTGCGCGTCCACGATCCTGGTGATCAGCCGGGCCGCCGCGGCCTGCGCCATCAGCTCCTTGTCCCGGTGGACGACCAGCTGCGGTGCCGTACTCACTTCGCCTCCGCCTCCCGGACCGGCTCCGGCGTGGGCGGCTCCTGCTTCACCGGTGCCTGCGCCGTCGCCTGCGCAGCGGGAGCTTTCGCAGCCGCCTCGACGGGAGCGGGGACGGCGAGTCGGGCCCGCCCGTCACTTTTGGGCACCGGGCCCGCGGCCTTCAGCCGGTCCACCCCGTACCGCAGGGCCGACGCGTAGGTGTCGTCCGGGTCCAGCCGCCGCAGCTCCTCCGCGATCAGCTCGGCCGTGTCCCGGCGCTTGAGCGCCACCGCACGGTCGGGCTGGCCCTGGATGGAGAGGGTCGCCAGGGAGCCGTCGGCGCGGTCCAGGTGGATCGGGCCGCAGTTGGTGTCCATGCGGACCGCCGTCAGACCCGGGCCGCTGGACAGGGAGCGCTTCACGGGGACGTCCAGCCGGTCCGCGAGCCACATCGCCAGCAGCTCGCAGCTCGGGTTGAACTCCTCGCCCTCCACCTCGACGGCCCTGACCTCGCAGGCGACCTGGTCGAGCGCCGCCGCCAGCATGGAACGCCAGGGCGTGATGCGGGTCCACGACAGGTCCGTGTCGCCGGGAGTGTAGGTCCCCGACCGGGTGGCCAGGTCCCGCACCGGCTGCTCGGAGGCGTACGTGTCGGTGACGCGGCGCTGGGCGAGGGCGCCCAGGGGGTCCTTCGCCGGGTCGAGCGGCGCGTTCACCGGCCACCACACCACCACCGGGGCGTCCGGCAGCAGCAGCGGCAGCACCACCGACTGGGCGTGGTCCACGACCTCCCCGTACAGCCGGAGGATCACGGTCTCGCCGGTGCCGGCCTCCGCGCCGACCCGGACCTCCGCGTCGAGGCGGGACTGCGTGCGGTCGCGGGGGGAGCGGGAGACGCGCCTGATGACGACGAGCGTGCGCGAGGGGTGCTCGCGCGAGGCGTCGCTCGCGGCCTTCAGCGCGTCGTAGGCGTTCTCCTCGTCCGTCACGATGACCAGCGTGAGCACCATGCCGACCGCCGGGGTGCCGATCGCCCGGCGGCCCTGCACCAGCGCCTTGTTGATCTTGCTGGCCGTGGTGTCGGTCAGGTCTATCTTCATGGCCGGCGCCAGCTCCGTCCGTGTCGCTCGAGCATTTCGTCCGCCTCGACGGGCCCCCAGGTACCGGCCGGGTACTGGGCGGGCTTGCCGTTGGTGTCCCAGTACTCCTCGATCGGGTCGAGGATCTTCCAGGACAGCTCGACCTCCTCGGTGCGCGGGAAGAGGTTCGAGTCACCGAGCAGGACGTCCAGGATGAGACGCTCGTACGCCTCGGGGCTGGACTCCGTGAAGGACTCGCCGTACGCGAAGTCCATCGACACGTCCCGGATCTCCATCGACGTGCCCGGCACCTTCGAGCCGAAGCGGACCGTCACGCCCTCGTCCGGCTGGACGCGGATGACGATCGCGTTGGAACCGAGCTCCTCGGTGGCGGTGGAGTCGAAGGGGGAGTGCGGCGCCCGCTGGAAGACGACCGCGATCTCCGTCACCCGGCGGCCGAGCCGCTTGCCGGTGCGCAGGTAGAAGGGGACGCCCGCCCAGCGGCGGTTGTCGATCTCCAGCTTGATCGCGGCGTAGGTGTCGGTCTTCGAGGAGGCGTCGATGCCGTCCTCCTCCAGGTAGCCGCGCACCTTCGTGCCGCCCTGCCAGCCGGCCGCGTACTGGGCGCGCACGGTGTCGCGGCCCAGGTCCTGCGGCAGCCGCACCGCGCCGAGCACCTTGGTCTTCTCGGCGGCCAGCGCGTCCGCGTCGAAGGAGGCCGGCTCCTCCATCGCGGTCAGGGCCATCAGCTGGAGCAGATGGTTCTGGATGACGTCACGGGCGGCGCCGATGCCGTCGTAGTAGCCGGCCCGGCCGCCGATGCCGATGTCCTCGGCCATGGTGATCTGCACATGGTCCACGAAGGACCGGTTCCAGATCGGCTCGAACATCGTGTTCGCGAAGCGCAGCGCCAGGATGTTCTGGACGGTCTCCTTGCCCAGGTAGTGGTCGATGCGGAAGACCTGCTCCGGGGCGAAGACCTCGTGGACGACCTTGTTGAGCTCCTCGGCCGACTTCAGGTTGTGGCCGAACGGCTTCTCGATCACCGCGCGCCGCCACGAACCACCGGTCTGGTCCGCAAGCCCGTGCTTCTTCAGCTGCTGGATGACCACCGGGAAGGACTTCGGCGGCACCGAGAGGTAGAAGGCGAAGTTGCCGCCCGTGCCCTGGGCCTCGTCCAGCTCCTCGATCGTGGAGCGCAGCCGCTCGAACGCGTCGTCGTCGTCGAACGTGCCCTGCACGAAGCGCATGCCCTGGATGAGCTGCTGCCAGACCTCCTCGCGGAAGGGCGTGCGCGCGTGCTCCTTGACCGCGTCGTGCACCTCCTGCGCGAAGTCCTCGTGCGCCCACTCACGGCGGGCGAAGCCCACCAGCGAGAAGCCCGGCGGGAGCAGACCCCGGTTGGCCAGGTCGTACACGGCCGGCATCAGCTTCTTGCGTGACAGGTCACCCGTGACGCCGAAGATGACCAGGCCCGACGGCCCCGCGATACGCGGGAGCCGTCGGTCCGCCGGGTCACGCAGCGGATTGCTGCTCGACACCTGTTCAGCCCTCCGAGGGGGCGAGGCGCTTCAGCTCGGCCTCGGTCGACTTCAGCAGGTCGTTCCAGGAGTCCTCGAACTTCTCGATGCCCTCCTTCTCCAGCAGCTGCACGACCTCGTCGTACTTGATCCCCAGCCGCTCGACGGCGTCGAGGTCGGCACGGGCCTGCTCGTAGGTGCCGGCGACGGTGTTGCCGGTGATCTCGCCGTGGTCCTCGGTGGCGAACAGGGTCGCCTCGGGCATGGTGTTCACCGTGTTCGGCGCGACCAGCTCGGTGACGTACATCGTGTCGCTGTACGCCTTGTCCTTCACGCCCGTCGACGCCCACAGCGGACGCTGCTTGTTGGCGCCGGCCTTCTCCAGGGCGTTCCAGCGGTCCGAGGAGAAGACCTCCTCGTACGCCTGGTAAGCCAGCCGGGCGTTGGCGACGGCGGCCTTGCCGCGCAGCGCCTTGGCCTCGTCGGTGCCCAGGGCGTCGATCCGCTTGTCGATCTCGGTGTCCACGCGGGAGACGAAGAACGACGCCACGGAGTGGATCTGCGACAGGTCCAGGCCGCGCTCCTTGGCCTTCTCCAGGCCGGTCAGGAACGCGTCCATGACCTTGCGGTAGCGCTCCAGCGAGAAGATCAGCGTGACGTTGACGCTGATGCCCAGGCCGATGGTCTCGGCGATGGCCGGGATGCCGGCCTCGGTCGCCGGGATCTTGATGAGTGTGTTGGGCCGGTCCACCAGCCACGCGAGCTGCTTGGCCTCGGCGACGGTGGCCCGAGTGTTGTGCGCCAGGCGGGGGTCGACCTCGATCGAGACCCGGCCGTCCTTGCCGCCGGTGGCGTCGAAGACGGGGCGCAGCACGTCGGCGGCGTCGCGGACGTCCGCCGTGGTGATCATGCGGATGGCCTCTTCGACGGTGACCTCACGGGCGGCCAGGTCGGTCAGCTGCGTGTCGTAGCCGTCACCCTGCGAGATCGCCTTCTGGAAGATCGACGGGTTGGTGGTGACGCCCACGACGTGCTGCTGGTCCATCAGCTCGGCGAGGTTGCCGGACGTGATCCGCTTGCGCGACAGGTCGTCCAGCCAGATCGCGACGCCCTCCTCGGAGAGGCGCTTGAGTGCGTCTGTCATGGAAATTCCATCTCCTACGTGTCGTATATGAGCGTCAGCGCTGGGCTGCGGCGATCGATTCCCGGGCGGCGGCGGCCACGTTCTCGGCAGTGAAGCCGAACTCCCGGAAGAGCACCTTGCCGTCGGCCGAAGCACCGAAGTGCTCCAGGGAAACGATGCGGCCGGCGTCCCCGACGTACTTGTGCCAGGTGAGACCGATCCCGGCCTCCACCGCGACACGCGCCTTGACGGACGGCGGCAGGACGCTGTCCCGGTACCCCTGGTCCTGCTGCTCGAACCACTCCACGGACGGCATCGACACCACGCGCGTGGGCACGCCGGCGCCCTGGAGCTGCTCGCGCGCCTCGACGGCGACGTGCACCTCCGAGCCGGTGGCGATGAGGATGACCTCCGGCTCGCCGCCCTCGGCCTCGAACAGGACGTAGCCGCCCTTGGCCGCGTCGTCGTTGGGCTCGTAGGCCGGCACACCCTGCCGGGTCAGCGCCAGGCCGTGCGGCTGGCCCTTGCCGAACTCCTTCGTCCAGCGCCGCAGGATCTCGCGCCAGGCGATGGCCGTCTCGTTGGCGTCGGCCGGGCGCACGATGTTCAGGCCCGGGATGGCCCGCAGCGAGGCGAGGTGCTCCACCGGCTGGTGCGTCGGGCCGTCCTCACCGAGACCGATGGAGTCGTGCGTCCACACGTACGTCACCGGCAGGTGCATCAGCGCCGACAGCCGTACCGCGTTGCGCATGTAGTCGGAGAACACCAGGAAGGTGCCGCCGTAGATCCGGGTGTTGCCGTGCAGCGCGATGCCGTTCATCTCGGCGGCCATCGCGTGCTCGCGGATACCGAAGTGGATCGTGCGGCCGTACGGGTCCGCCTCCGGCAGCGGGTTGTCCGCCGGGAGGAAGGAGCTGGTCTTGTCGATCGTGGTGTTGTTGGAGCCGGCCAGGTCGGCCGAGCCGCCCCACAGCTCGGGGATGACCGCGCCGAGCGCCTGGAGGACCTTGCCGGAGGCGGCACGCGTGGCCACACCCTTGCCGACCTCGAAGACCGGGATCTTCTCCTCCCAGCCCTCGGGCAGCTCACCCCTGGCGATCCGGTCGTACTCGGCGGCGCGCTCGGGGTTGTTGTCCCGCCACTGCTGGTACGCCTTCTCCCACACCGCGCGGGCCGCCTGGCCCCGCTCCAGGGCCTTGCGGGTGTGCGTGATGACCTCGTCGGAGACCTCGAAGGTCTGCTCCGGGTCGAAGCCCAGGACGCGCTTGGTGGCCGCGACCTCGTCGTCGCCGAGCGCCGAGCCGTGCGCGGCCTCGGTGTTCTGCGCGTTCGGGGCCGGCCAGGCGATGATCGAGCGCATCGCGATGAACGACGGCCGGTCCGTGACGGCCTTGGCCTTCTGGATCGCCTCGTAGATCGCGGCCGGGTCCAGGTCGCCGTTCTCCTGCGGCTCGACGCGCTGCACGTGCCAGCCGTAGGCCTCGTAGCGCTTGACGGTGTCCTCGGAGACGGCCGTCTCCGTGTCGCCCTCGATCGAGATGTGGTTGTCGTCCCACAGCAGGATCAGGTTGCCGAGCTTCTGGTGGCCGGCGAGCGAGGACGCCTCGGCGGAGATGCCCTCCTGGAGGCAGCCGTCACCGGCGATGCAGTAGATGTAGTGGTCGAAGGGCGACTCGCCCTCCGGGGCCTCCGGGTCGAACAGACCGCGCTCGTAGCGGGCGGCCATCGCCATGCCCACCGCGTTGGCGACACCCTGGCCGAGCGGACCGGTCGTGGTCTCCACACCGGTCGTGTGCCCGTACTCGGGGTGGCCGGGGGTCTTGGAACCCCAGGTGCGGAAGGACTTCAGGTCGTCCAGCTCCAGGCCGAAGCCGGCCAGGTAGAGCTGGGTGTAGAGGGTCAGGGACGAGTGGCCGGCGGACAGTACGAAGCGGTCCCGCCCGACCCAGTCGGCGTCCGCCGGGTCGTGCCGCATCACCTTCTGGAAGAGGGTGTAGGCGGCAGGCGCCAGGCTCATCGCCGTACCGGGATGGCCGTTACCGACCTTCTGTACGGCATCGGCGGCCAGGACACGCGCGGTGTCGACGGCCCGCTGGTCCAACTCGGTCCACTCGAGGTCTGTGGTGGTCGGCTTGATGCTCACCCTGGGTCAGGGCTCCTCTCCACATGTCGGATGCCGGTGTCTCGGGGCGCCCACCGGCCGCAGCCGAGCCTACCCCCGTGGGACGTGCGTTCTTCCGAGTCACTCCAGAGTGCAGGGACTCATTCCGATCCGCTCCCTGACTGGGCCGTACCGCATTCGACAGGTGAATACGGAGCCGCTCATCCGGGTGCTCAATCGAGCTTCCGGCCGCCCGTCGGAAGCCGCCCTCCAACACGAGGCGACCCCCGCGAATGTCCGACTCTGGGCAACGTCTAAAGTGGCGTGGTACGCGCGAGCCTTTACCGTCACTTCACACGGTGGGGCTCGCTGGACTGTCTCTGTAGGGGTGTGCGTGACGGCCGTTGAATCCCGTCCAGCGGGTCTGCTCGGGACGGACCAGAGCCCGGCCCACCGGCCGTTCGGGGCCCGTGTCATGGCGTTCGTGGCTCTCACCAAGCCGCGGATCATCGAGCTGCTGCTGATCACGACGGTGCCCGTGATGTTCCTGGCGCAGCAGGGCGTGCCCGATCTGACGCTGGTGCTGCTGACCTGCGTCGGCGGCTACATGTCCGCGGGCGGGGCCAACGCCCTCAACATGTACATCGACCGCGACATCGACGCGCTGATGGACCGCACCTCGCAGCGGCCGCTGGTCACCGGCATGGTCAGCCCGCGCGAGTGCCTCGTCTTCGGCATCACCCTGGCGATCGCGTCCACCCTGCTGTTCGGCCTCACCGTGAACTGGCTGAGCGCCTGGCTCTCCCTCGGCGCGCTCCTGTTCTACGTGGTCGTCTACACGATGATCCTCAAGCGCCGCACCTCCCAGAACATCGTGTGGGGCGGCATCGCCGGCTGCCTGCCGGTGCTGATCGGCTGGTCCTCGGTCACGAACTCGATGTCCTGGGCGCCGATCATCCTGTTCCTCGTCATGTTCTTCTGGACGCCGCCGCACTACTGGCCGCTGTCCATGAAGGTCAAGGAGGACTACGCGCGCGTGGGCGTGCCGATGCTGCCGGTGGTCGCCTCCAACAAGGTCGTCGCCAAGCAGATCGTGATCTACAGCTGGGTCATGGTCGCCGTCTCGCTCCTGCTGACCCCGCTCGGCTACACCGGCTGGTTCTACACGGCGGTCGCCCTGCTGGCGGGCGGCTTCTGGCTCTGGGAGGCGCACGGCCTGCAGAACCGCGCGAAGGCGGAGGTGACGGGCGCGAAGCTGAAGGAGATGCGCCTGTTCCACTGGTCGATCACCTATGTGTCGCTGCTGTTCGTGGCGGTCGCTGTCGACCCCTTCCTGCGCTGACGCCACCGACGTACGTCACAGGGCCCTGCCCTCGCCAGTCCATCTACTCGTGAGTAGCATCCTGGTCATGGCAGAGACGCAGCAGGTTGACCCGAAGGCCGAGCGCAAGGCCGCCCGGCTCGCCCAGCAGATCAGCTCCTTCTCCAAGGCCCACGGCGGCGCCGAGGGCCAGGTCGCCTACCTCGGCGAGCGCGGCGCCCGCATCGTCCTGGTCGGCGAGGACGGCAACTGGGGCGACCTGGTCGCGCCGTCCTACGAGATCGCCGAGAAGGCCGTGGAGAAGTCGGGCATCACCCGCCACGAGTCCTTCGACGGCGAGTTCGCCGCGAAGGTGAAGACGGGCCGCTACGAGTGGTCGCGCATGGCGGGGATCCAGGTCGGCGGCCCGAAGAACGACTGACCTACTTTCCAAGGGCGCGGGGAACGGCGCGAGCGACCACGCTCGGCCCGCACCCGCCGAACCGCACCGGCCCCGTACCCGAACCGCGACCTCGAACCCGGTTCACCCGTTAGGACCCCTGAGAGCACAGGGTCCACACCGGGGAGCCCGGATGATCGAAACGCCGTCCCTAGTGGACCAGTACTGCCACGGAGTACTCCGCACGGAGCTGGGCCTCGGCACCTTCGAGGCCCACCTCTCCCGCACCGAGGGGCCGCCCGCCCCCGGCACCACCCTCTTCGACACCCAGACCGGCTTCGCCGTGCGGCGCTGGTGCCCGCCCCTGCTCGGCCTGGAGCCCCACTGCGCACCGGCCCGCTACCTGGCCCGCCGCCGCGAGCTCGGCGTGCTGGAATCCGGGCGAAGACTCCTGCGCGGCAGCGGCATCACCACGTACCTGGTCGACACCGGCCTCCCCGGCGACCTCACGGAACCCGGTGAGCTGGCCTCCGCCGGAGCCGCCGAGGCCCATGAGATCGTCCGGCTCGAACTGCTCGCCGAGCAGGTCGCCGACACCTCCGGAACCGTCGAGTCCTTCCTCGCCAACCTCGCCGAGTCGGTGCACGCGGCCGCCGCGCACGCCGTCGCCTTCACCTCCGTCGCCGGGGTACGGCACGGCCTCGCGCTGGCCCCGGAGCCACCCGGGCCGGGGGAGGTGCGGGGGGCTGTGGGCCGCTGGCTCGCCGGGCGCGGCGTCGGCGGGGAGCTGAGCGACCCCGTGCTGCTGCGGCACCTGCTGTGGAGCGCGGTCGCCTCGGGGCGGCCGCTGCAGCTGCACGCGGGGCTCGGCGCGCCCGGCCTGCGCATCGACCGTACGGACCCGGTGCTGCTGACGGACTTCGTCCGGGCCACCGCAGGGCTCGGCACGGACCTGGTGCTGCTGCACGGGTACCCCTACCACCGGCACGCGGCCCATCTCGCCGGCGTCTTCCCGCACGTCTACGTCGACTCCGGCGCCGCCCTGGTCCGCACCGGCGCCCGGGCCGCGACCGTCCTGGCGGAGATCCTGGAGCTGGCCCCCTTCGGCAAGATCCTCTTCTCCACGGGCGCCCGGGGACTGCCCGAGCTGCACGTGGTGGGCGCCAGCCTGTTCCGTGAGGCGCTCGGGCGGGTCCTGGGCACCTGGGTCGCCGAGGGTGCCTGGTCCCTGCACGACGCCCAGCGCGTGGCGGGCATGCTGGCGTCGGCGAACGCGCGCCGGGTCTACGGGCTCGGCCAGGGCGGCTGAGCGCCCGGCCTAGGCCTTGGTGAGGGTGGCCTCGCCGGCGGGAGCCGGTACGTCGGCCAGGGTCTCCGGGCGTTCGCGCAGCGCCAGCACCACGCGCAGCACCCAGATCCACATCACGGCCGAGCCGAACATGTGCAGGCCGACCAGGATCTCGGGCAGGTCGGTGAAGTACTGGACGTAACCGATGGCGCCCTGGGCGAGCAGGATCAGGAACAGCTCGCGGGTGCGGCGCAGCGGCCCCTCGGGCGCGTCGACGGCCTTGAGGACGAACCACAGGGCGAACGTCAGCGTCACCACGATCCACGCCAGCACGGCGTGCAGCTTGCTCACCGTCTCCCAGTCGACCGGCATCCGTTCGACCTCGCTGGAGTCGCCGGCGTGCGGGCCCGCGCCGGTGACCACCGTGCCGACCAGGATGAGCAGGACCGCCGCGGCCACCAGGAACCACACCAGCTGCCGCACGGCCTTGCCGACCAGCGGGCGCGGCTCCCCGTCGCCCTCACCGACGCGCTGCCACATCACCGTGGCCACCGCGATGAGCGCCGACGTCGCCACGAAGTGCGCCGCGACCGTGTACGGGTTGAGACCGACCAGCACCACGATGCCGCCGAGGATCGCGTTGCTCATCACGATCCAGAACTGCGCCCAGCCCAGCCGCACCAGGCCGCGCCGGTACGGCTTCTGCGAGCGCGCGGCGATGATGGCCCAGCCGACGGCCGCGCACAGCACGTACGTCAGCATGCGGTTGCCGAACTCGATCGCGCCGTGCACGCCCATCGCGCTGGTCGCGGTGAGCGAGTCGTCGGTGCACTTGGGCCAGGTCGGGCAGCCCAGGCCCGAGCCGGTCAGGCGTACGGCACCGCCGGTGACGACGATGAGCACCGACATCACGAGTGCGGACAGGGTCGCGCGCCGGACGGTCCGGGGTTCCGGGGTCCAGCGTGCGGCGATGAAGGCGAGCGGGTTCCGCAGGGCCGCCAGGGCGTCGGCGCGGGTCACTTTTGGCACGCGTCCCATCGTAGGCGGCCGCTTGTGCACGCTTTCACGAGGGTCCGCCATGGCCTCACTCCCAGCGGAAGAACGCTCCGGCGGCGGCGAGGGCGGCGACCGCCCAGACCGCGAGGATCCCCAGGTCGCCCCACGGTGTCCCGGCCCCGTGCTGGAGGACGTCCCGCAGCCCGTCCGACAGCGCCGCGATGGGCAGCAGGCCCAGCACGTCCTGCGCCCCCTCCGGGAACTTGTCGAGGGGGACGACGACCCCGCCGCCGACGAGCAGCAGCAGGAACACCAGGTTCGCCGCGGCCAGGGTCGCCTCGGCCTTCAGCGTCCCGGCCATCAGCAGCCCGAGGCCCGAGAAGGCCGCCGTGCCGAGGATGAGGAGCAGCAGCACCGCGAACGGGTGGCCCTGCGGCGACCAGCCGAGCGCGAAGGCGATCACCGTCAGCAGGAGTACCTGGAGCACTTCTGTGACCAGCACGGACAGCGTCTTCGCCGTCATCAGTCCCCAGCGGGGCAGGGGCGAGGAGGCCAGCCGCTTCAGCACGCCGTAGCGCCGCTCGAAGCCGGTCGCGATCGCCTGGCCGGTGAACGCCGTCGACATCACCGCCAGCGCGAGGATGCCTGGGGCGAGGAAGTCCACCGCCTCCCCGGAGCCCGTGTCGACGATGTCCACGGTGCTGAACAGCACCAGCAGCAGCGTCGGGATGACGACGGTCAGCAGCAGCTGTTCGCCGTTGCGCAGCAGCATCTTCGTCTCGAGCAGGGCCTGGGCCGCGATCATGCGGGGGAGCGGGGCCGCGCCGGGCTTCGGCGTGTACATCCCGGTGCCGGTGGCGGTCATGCGCGCAGCTCCTTGCCGGTGAGCTCCAAGAAGACGTCCTCCAGGGTGTGGCGCTCGACCGAGATCCGCTCCGGCATCACGCCGTGCTGGGCGCACCAGGAGGTGACCGTCGCGAGCAGTTGCGGGTCGACCTTGCCGACGACCCGGTAGGAACCCGGTGTCAGCTCGGTGGCCGAGCAGTCGGCGGGCAGGGCCTTCAGCAGCGACCCCACGTCGAGGCCGGGCCGGCCGCCGAAGCGGAGGGTGTTCTCGGCGCCGCCCCGGCACAGCTCCTCCGGGGAGCCCTGGGCGATGACCCGGCCGGCGTCGATGATCGCCACGTCGTCGGCGAGCTGCTCGGCCTCGTCCATGTAGTGCGTGGTGAGGATCACGGAGACACCGTCGGCGCGCAGGTCCCGGACCAGGTCCCAGGTGGCGCGGCGGGCCTGCGGATCGAGGCCGGCGGTCGGTTCGTCCAGGAACACCAGCTCGGGGCGGCCGACCACGGCCATGGCGAGGGCGAGCCGCTGCTGCTGGCCGCCCGACAGCCGCCGGTACGTCGTACGGCCGCACGAGCCGAGGCCGAGGCGTTCGATGAGGGCGTCCACGTCCAGGGGGTGGGCGTGCAGCTTGGCCACGTGCCGGAGCATCTCGTCGGCGCGGGAGCCCGAGTAGACGCCGCCGGACTGCAGCATCACGCCGATGCGGGGCCGCAGGTCCCGGGACTGCCTCACCGGGTCCAGGCCCAGGACGCGCACCGTGCCGGAGTCCGGCTTCCGGTACCCCTCGCAGGTCTCGATCGTGGTCGTCTTGCCCGCCCCGTTGGGTCCGAGCACGGCGGTCACGCCCTGGTGGGCCACCAGGTCCAGCCCGTCCACCGCGGTCTTCGTGCCGTACCGCTTCACCAGGGCCTGGACCTGGACCACGGGCTCGCTTCGCATGACTCCAGAGTCTAGGTACGCGGCCGGGGGTCCGGGGCGGGGGGTGCGGCTACTCCTCCTCGCGCGGCCGGTGCGTCGCCAGCCACCGCTCGGCGTAGGCCACCGCGTCCTTCACCGGGAACAGCCGTGCCTCGGCCGCCCCGACCTTGCCGCGCACGACGGGGCGGTCCCGCTCGAAGTCGTAGCCCAGCTCGTCGAAACGGTCCGAGCTGATGGACACCTCGGTCACGGTCTCCCAGCCGTCCGGACCCGGGCGGCCGACGGCCACCCGGGGGGACGGGATCCGGTACTCGGCGAGGTGGAAGCTGGTGCAGGAGGCGTAGCCGGCGCCGAGCAGCAGGACCCGGGCGTCCATGGCCTCCAGCTTCGCCAGCGGGCTGCGCTCGCCGAGCCGGCAGTCGCTCGCGTGCCCCTCGACGATCTCCGCGGCGCGCGGCCCGAGCGCCGCGAACGAGGTCTGCGGGTGCGCGCTGCGCAGGGCGCCGGGCCAGGTGCGCACGGTCTCCGGGACGACGCCGACGCCGCGGCTGGGCGTGATGAGCGGGTCGTAGGCGGGCATCGTGGCGCGGATGTCCGCCCACCACTCCGGTGGCACCGGCGGGTTGCTCCACAGGGCGGGGTCGGAGAGTTCGCCGGTCTGTGTGGGGACCACCAGCGTGCCGGTGGGGCCGAGCGCGTCGAGCAGTCCCTGCACGACCGCGACAGCGCCGCCGTTGACCCAGCCGAGGGCGCTGAGCGAGGAGTGCACGAGGAGGGTCTCGCCGGGTCGCACACCCAGCTCGCGCAACTGTGCGCGCAGGGTGTCGCGGGTGACGAGTGGGCCGGTGGGAGGGGGTGTGGCCATGATGCCGGAGTCTCCCCGAAGCGGCCGTCCGATGCCACCGGTTTGATCGATCGGAGATCGTTTCCGCAGGTCGGATTAGGTATGCCTAAGTGACGCAGGGCACCGTCGGGCGGGCCGGACGCGGCTTGCCCGCTCCTGAGGAATTACGCAACAATGGCGTTGTGAAAAACGTCGGCGAGGCTCGGGAGACCCCCACGGGGGCACCGCAGGAGGAGCTCGCGACCGGTGAGCGGTCCACCCGCAACCGCGTCGCGCGATCCATCCTGGACCACGGCCCCTCGACCGTCGCGGAGCTCGCCGAGCGGCTGGGCCTCACCCAGGCGGCCGTACGCCGGCACCTCGACGCCCTCGCGGGCGACGGTGTCGTGGAGGCCCGCGAGCAGCGGGTCTACGGCGCGCGCACCCGCGGCCGGCCGGCCAAGGTGTTCGCCCTGACGGACTGCGGCCGGGACGCCTTCGACCAGTCCTACGACAAGCTCGCGGCGGACGCGCTGCGCTGGATCGCCGACCGCGAGGGCGGCAGCGAGGCGATCGCCGCCTTCGCCCGCGCGCGGATCGCCGCCCAGGCGGGCGTCTACCGCCGGGCGGTCGAGGCGGCCCCGCCCGAGAAGCGGACCGAAGCGCTGGCCAAGGCCCTGAGCGCGGACGGGTACGCTGCTACCGCGCGCAGCGCGCCCCACCCGCAGAAGGGTGAGCAGCTGTGCCAGCACCACTGCCCGGTCGCCCACGTCGCCGAGCAGTTCCCGCAGCTGTGCGAGGCGGAGACGGAATTTTTCGCGGAGCTGCTCGGTACGCACGTACAGCGGCTCGCCACCATCGCCCACGGCGACGGCGTCTGCACCACGTTCATCCCCAAGATTTCCCACAACGCATCTGCAAGCACGGCCGGGAGGAACCCCGCATGACTCTCCCCACGGAGACTGCCCACCCTGAGCTCGAGGGCCTGGGCAAGTACGAATACGGCTGGGCCGACCGGGACGAGGCCGGTGCGTCGGCCCGCCGAGGCCTGGGCGAGGACGTCGTCCGGGACATCTCCTCCAAGAAGAGCGAGCCGGAGTGGATGACCAAGCTCCGCCTCAAGGGCCTGCGCCTGTTCGAGAAGAAGCCCATGCCGAACTGGGGCTCGGACCTCTCCGGCATCGACTTCGACAACATCAAGTACTTCGTGCGCTCCACGGAGAAGCAGGCGGAGTCCTGGGAGGACCTGCCCGAGGACATCAAGAACACGTACGACAAGCTCGGCATCCCGGAGGCGGAGAAGCAGCGTCTCGTCGCCGGTGTCGCCGCGCAGTACGAGTCGGAGGTCGTCTACCACCAGATCCGCGAGGACCTGGAGGAGCAGGGCGTCATCTTCCTCGACACCGACACCGCGCTGAAGGAGCACCCGGAGCTCTTCAAGGAGTACTTCGGGACCGTCATCCCCGCCGGTGACAACAAGTTCGCCGCGCTGAACACCGCCGTGTGGTCGGGCGGCTCCTTCATCTACGTGCCGCCGGGCGTCAACGTGGAGATCCCGCTCCAGGCCTACTTCCGCATCAACACGGAGAACATGGGCCAGTTCGAGCGGACCCTGATCATCGTCGACGAGGGTGCCTACGTGCACTACGTCGAGGGCTGCACCGCCCCGATCTACAAGTCGGACTCGCTGCACTCCGCGGTCGTCGAGATCATCGTCAAGAAGAACGCCCGCTGCCGCTACACGACCATCCAGAACTGGTCGAACAACGTCTACAACCTGGTCACCAAGCGCGCCGTGGCGTACGAGGGCGCGACCATGGAGTGGATCGACGGCAACATCGGCTCCAAGGTGACGATGAAGTACCCGGCCGTCTACCTGATGGGCGAGCACGCCAAGGGCGAGACGCTGTCCATCGCCTTCGCCGGTGAGGGCCAGCACCAGGACGCCGGCTCCAAGATGGTCCACATGGCGCCGAACACGTCGTCGAACATCGTGTCGAAGTCCGTGGCGCGCGGCGGCGGCCGCACCTCCTACCGCGGTCTCGTCGAGATCGGCGAGGGTGCCCACGGCTCGAAGTCCAACGTGCTGTGCGACGCGCTGCTCGTGGACACCATCTCCCGCTCGGACACCTACCCCTACGTGGACGTCCGCGAGGACGACGTGTCCATGGGCCACGAGGCGACCGTCTCCAAGGTCTCCGAGGACCAGCTCTTCTACCTGATGAGCCGCGGTCTGAGCGAGTTCGAGGCGATGGCGATGATCGTGCGCGGCTTCGTCGAGCCCATCGCCAAGGAGCTCCCCATGGAGTACGCGCTGGAACTCAACCGGCTGATCGAGCTGCAGATGGAGGGCGCGGTCGGCTGACCCCCGCCGCCCCGCCCCCGTCACGCCCCTTACGCAACGAAAGCGAGCATTACGACAGCCATGGCTGAGGCTCAGAACTCCCCCACCTCCGGCTACGCTCCGGCGGGGGGACCCCCACCGGTGGGCTCCACCACCGCGGGCTCGATCGCGGTGGCCGCCGAGTCGACCGTCGCCACGCGCATGAGCGCGCCGCCGTCCTTCGACGTCGCGGACTTCCCGGTCCCGCACGGCCGCGAGGAGGAGTGGCGGTTCACCCCGCTGGAGCGCCTGCGCGGCCTGCACGACGGCACCGCCGTCGCCACCGGCAACGGTGTGAAGGTCGAGGTCCAGGCCCCCGAGGGCGTCACCGTCGAGACCGTCGGCCGCGACGACGCGCGGCTCGGCAGGGCCGGCGTTCCGGCGGACCGTGTCGCCGCCCAGGCCTACTCGGCGTTCGAGAAGGCCTCGGTCGTGACCGTGCCCAAGGAGACCGTCCTCACCGAGCCCATCCGCATCGCCGTGCACGGTGAGGGCGCCACCGCCTTCGGCCACCAGGTGATCGAGCTGGGCGCCTTCGCCGAGGCCGTCGTGGTCATCGACCACACCGGTGACGCGGTGCTCGCCGCCAACGTCGACTACCTGCTGGGCGACGGCGCCAAGCTCACCGTCGTCTCCGTGCAGGACTGGGACGACAAGGCCGTCCACGTCGCGCAGCACAACGCGCTCGTCGGCCGCGACGCCTCCTTCAAGTCCGTCGTCGTCACCTTCGGCGGCGACCTCGTCCGGCTCCACCCGCGCGTGCAGTACACCGGGCCCGGCGGCGAGGCCGAGCTGTTCGGCCTGTACTTCACCGACCGGGGCCAGCACCAGGAGCACCGCCTCCTGGTCGATCACAACGTCCCGCACTGCAAGTCGAACGTCGTCTACAAGGGCGCCCTCCAGGGCGACGACGCCCACGCGGTGTGGATCGGCGACGTGCTGATCGAGGCCAAGGCCGAGGGCACCGACACGTACGAGATGAACCGCAACCTGGTCCTCACGGACGGCGCGCGCGTGGACTCCGTACCGAACCTGGAGATCGAGACCGGCGAGATCGTCGGCGCCGGCCACGCCTCGGCGACCGGCCGCTTCGACGACGAGCAGCTCTTCTACCTGATGGCGCGCGGCATCCCCGAGATCGACGCCCGCCGCCTGGTGGTCCGCGGCTTCTTCGCCGAGCTGGTCCAGCAGATCGGCGTCCCCGACATCGAGGAGCGCCTGATCGCCAAGATCGAGGAGGAGCTGGAGGCGGCGGTCGCATGACCTTCGTACGCGTCTGTGGACTGGGCGAGCTGGAGGAGGACACCCCCAAGCGGGTGGAACTCGACGGCACGCCCGTGTCCATCGTGCAGACCGAGGGCGAGGTGTTCGCGATCCACGACATCTGCTCGCACGCGAACGTCTCCCTGTCGGAGGGCGAGGTCGACGACTGCCACATCGAGTGCTGGCTGCACGGCTCGCGCTTCGACCTCCGCTCCGGCAAGCCCGACGCCCTTCCGGCGACGCGCCCCGTCCCCGTATACCCCGTAAAGATCGATGGGGACGACGTGCTCGTCTCCCTCACCCAGGAGTCCTGAGGCACCCATGGCTACGCTTGAAATCCGAGACCTGCACGTCACCGTCGAGGTCGAGAACGGCACGAAGGAAATCCTCAAGGGTGTCGACCTCACCGTGAAGCAGGGCGAGACGCACGCCATCATGGGCCCCAACGGCTCGGGCAAGTCGACCCTCGCCTACTCCCTCGCGGGTCACCCCAAGTACACGATCACCGGCGGCACCGTCACCCTCGACGGCGAGGACGTCCTGGAGATGTCCGTCGACGAGCGCGCCCGCGCCGGCCTGTTCCTCGCCATGCAGTACCCGGTCGAGGTCCCCGGTGTCTCCGTGTCCAACTTCCTGCGCACCTCCGCCACCGCGATCCGCGGCGAGGCCCCCAAGCTGCGCACCTGGGTGAAGGAGGTCAAGGAGGCCATGGAGCGCCTCAACATGGACCCCGCCTTCGCCGAGCGCAACGTCAACGAGGGCTTCTCCGGCGGTGAGAAGAAGCGCCACGAGATCCTCCAGCTGGAGCTGCTCCGCCCGAAGGTCGCGATCCTCGACGAGACCGACTCCGGCCTGGACGTCGACGCCCTGCGCGTCGTGTCCGAGGGCGTCAACCGCGTCCGCGAGACGGGCGAGGTCGGCACGCTGCTGATCACCCACTACACGCGCATCCTGCGCTACATCAAGCCCGATCACGTCCACGTCTTCTCGGGCGGCCGGATCGTCGAGTCCGGCGGTGCCGAGCTCGCCGACAAGCTGGAGAACGAGGGCTACGAGGTTTACACGAAGGGTGGCGCATCCGCGTGACACAGCTGCCGGGCCTCCTCGACACCGAGGCGATCCGCAAGGACTTCCCCATCCTGGACCGCCAGGTCCACGACGGCCAGAAGCTCGTGTACCTGGACAACGCGGCCACCAGCCAGAAGCCGCGCCAGGTGCTGGACGCACTCAGTGAGTACTACGAGCGCTACAACGCCAACGTCCACCGCGGTGTGCATGTGCTCGCCGAGGAGGCCACGGCGCTGTACGAGGGCGCGCGCGACAAGGTCGCGGACTTCATCAACGCGCCCTCGCGCGACGAGGTGATCTTCACCAAGAACGCCTCCGAGTCGCTCAACCTCGTGGCGAACATGCTGGGCTGGGCCGACGAGCCCTACCGCGTGGACTCCGAGACCGAGATCGTCATCACGGAGATGGAGCACCACTCCAACATCGTGCCGTGGCAGCTGCTCGCGCAGCGCACGGGCGCGAAGCTGAAGTGGTTCGGCCTCACCGACGACGGCCGTCTGGACCTGTCGAACATCGATGAGATCATCACCGAGAAGACGAAGATCGTCTCCTTCGTGCTGGTCTCCAACATCCTCGGCACCCAGAACCCCGTCGAGGCGATCGTGCGCCGGGCCCAGGAGGTCGGCGCCCTGGTCTGCGTCGACGCCTCCCAGGCCGCGCCGCACATGCCGCTGGACGTGCAGGCCCTGCAGGCCGACTTCGTGGCCTTCACCGGCCACAAGATGTGCGGCCCGACCGGCATCGGCGTCCTGTGGGGCCGCCAGGAGCTGCTGGAGGACCTGCCTCCGTTCCTCGGCGGCGGCGAGATGATCGAGACGGTGTCGATGCACTCCTCGACCTACGCCCCGGCCCCGCACAAGTTCGAGGCGGGCACACCGCCGATCGCCCAGGCGGTCGGTCTCGGCGCGGCGATCGACTACCTCAACTCGATCGGCATGGACAAGATCCTCGCCCACGAGCACGCGCTCACCGAGTACGCGGTCAAGCGGCTGCTGGAGGTCCCCGACCTGCGCATCATCGGCCCGACCACGGCCGAGGAGCGCGGCGCCGCGATCTCCTTCACCCTCGGCGACATCCACCCGCACGACGTGGGCCAGGTCCTGGACGAGCAGGGCATCGCGGTCCGGGTCGGACACCATTGCGCGCGGCCGGTCTGCCTGCGGTACGGAATTCCTGCGACCACGCGAGCGTCGTTCTATCTGTACTCCACGCCGGCCGAGATCGACGCGCTGGTCGACGGCCTGGAGCACGTTCGGAACTTCTTCGGCTGAAGGGCGTGAGCTGAGACCGTGAAGCTGGACTCCATGTACCAGGAAGTCATCCTGGACCACTACAAGAACCCGCACGGGCGGGGCTTGCGGGATGGCGACGCCGAGGTGCACCACGTCAACCCGACGTGCGGCGACGAGATCACGCTGCGCGTGAAGTACGACGGCACGACGATCGAGGACGTCTCGTACGAGGGCCAGGGCTGCTCGATCAGCCAGGCGAGCGCGTCCGTGCTGAACGACCTCCTCGTCGGCAAGGAGCTCTCCGACGCGCGGAAGATCCAGGAGACCTTCCTGGAGCTGATGCAGTCGAAGGGGAAGCTCGAGCCCGACGACGCGATGGAGGACATCCTGGAGGACGCGGTCGCGTTCGCCGGGGTGTCGAAATACCCGGCCCGGGTCAAGTGCGCCCTGCTGAGCTGGATGGCCTGGAAGGACGCGACGGCCCAGGTACTGGGCGGAGCCGACGCCGAGAAGGAGACGACGGCATGACTGAGACCGTGGAGATGAAGCCGGCCTCGGAGGAGGAACTCCGCGAGGCCCTGATGGACGTCGTCGACCCCGAGCTGGGCATCGACGTCGTCAACCTGGGCCTGATCTACGGCATCCACATCGACGACTCGAACGTGGCCACGGTCGACATGACCCTCACGTCGGCGGCCTGCCCGCTGACGGACGTCATCGAGGACCAGGCCAAGTCCGCCACGGACGGTCTCGTCAACGAGTTGCGCATCAACTGGGTCTGGATGCCGCCGTGGGGCCCGGACAAGATCACGGACGATGGGCGGGAGCAGCTTCGGGCGCTCGGGTTCAACGTCTGAGATCCGTCTGACATGCGTGAGGGCGGCACCCGGGAAGGGTGCCGCCCTCACGCATGCTCAGTCCGGCCCGGACACGATCTGGAACGACGCGTCCGAGTGGTACTGGCGACTGTGCTCGTAGGGGTCCAGCCGGAGCCGGAAGTCGCGGTGCCGCAGGAAGCGCCCCGGGTAGTTGACCGACTCCAGCGAGAGCGTTCCCGCCGGGGACCAGACGCGGGGGCAGAACGTGGCGTCCTCGCGGAACAGGGACGAGCCGTCGTCCCTGTCCGCGACCAGGACGAAGCCGCGGTGGCGCAGGTAGCGGCCGTCCGACGTGGTGAACGAGTAGCAGGAGGAGTCGGAGAGGCCGGTGACGCGCTGGAAGGTGGCGTCCTCGCGCTGCTCGGAATCCGAGCCGATCCGGTCGAGGCGCACGTAGCCGTCGCGAACCCGCCAGTAGCGGTCGGGGAAGTTGACCGCCCGTATGGATATGCCGGGGGAGGACGGGGGCTCTGGGCGCTTCGAAGGAGCGGTGGACGCCTTCGGCGGCGGCTCGGGGGCCTTGGCGGGGGACCGGGGACTCGCGGCGGTGCTGGGAGCGCTGCTCGCCGGAGTGGGGGACGGGTGGGTGCGGCCCGCGCCGGGTGTCTCGGTGCCGCCACCCTCGGAGGGCGTCGCGAAGGAGATCAGGCCGCCCGGGGCCGAGCTGCCGAGGGTGGTCGGTTCCGCCGCGCGGCGGGCCGGCTCCCCGGATTCGTTCTCCATCACGGTGACGGCCGTGACGCACGCGGTGATCGTGGCCAGGGCCAGCGCACCCGCCAGCCAGAGCCGTCGCGTACCCGGGGCACGAGTGGTGTCCGGGGCCCAGCCGCTCTCCCAGGGACGGTCCTGGGGCGGGCGGGACTTCTTCGCTGACATGCGCGGTTTCCTCCGGCGGGGCACCCCTGACGGCGGCGCAGTCGTGGTGGCCCGGTGTGCGATCGGTGACACCGTAGTGGACAGGTGAGAGGCCGGTGGCTCGTTTGATGAGAGCGGTTTCCCGGCGATATCAAGCCGTTGTCCGCAGGTCCGTACCACTCCTGCGTACGCCCGTACAGATATTGTGTACGGTCGTACACATGGGTTATCTGCTGCTGGCCGGCGCCATCATCGCCGAGGTGGCCGCGACCACCGCCATGAAGTACAGCGACGGGTTCAGCAAGATCGGGCCCTCCCTGCTCACGCTCCTCGGATACGTGGTCTCCTTCGCGCTGCTCGCGCAGACGCTGAAGACCGTCTCCGTCGGCACGGCCTACGCCATCTGGGCCGGGGTCGGCACCGCCGCCATCGCCACGATCGGCATCGTCCTCCTGGGGGAGGGGATGACCGTCGCCAAGGCCGCCGGTATCGCGCTGATCATCCTCGGCGTCGTCGTGCTGAACCTGGGAGGTGCGCACTGATGCCCCGGCGGCACGACCCCGAGCGCCGGCAGCGGATCATCGACGCGGCGATCCGGGTCGTCGGCTCGAAGGGCATCGCCGGGCTGAGCCACCGCACCGCGGCCGCCGAGGCCGACGTGCCGCTCGGTTCCACGACCTACCACTTCAAGACCCTCGACGAACTGCTGGTCGCCGCACTGCGGCAGACCAACGAGGGCTTCGCCAAGGTGATCGCCTCGTGCGGTGACATGGACGACCCCTGGACCGACCCGGCCGCCGCTCTCGCCGGCTGGATCGGGCAGTGGCTCTCCGGTGACCGCACGGGAGTGGAGCTGGAGTACGAGCTGTACCTGGCCGCGCTGCGCCGGCCCGCCCTGCGTCCCGTCGCCGCCGAGTGGGCCGAGGGCGTCGCCGAGCAGCTGTCCCGGCACATGGATCCCGTCACCGCGCGGGCCCTGGTGGCGGTCGTCGACGGGATCTGCCTCCAGGTGCTGCTGACCGGGGCGCCGTACGACGAGGCGTACGCGCGGGAGGTGCTGGGGCGGGTGCTGGCGGGGGCGTCCCGGGAGTAGTGAGGGGGGCGTTCCTGGGCGGGCGTCTCATGAGCTGGGCGTTCGGGGCGGGTGTTTCGAGGGCGGGCGTTCGTGGGCTCGGCGTTCGGGGGCGGGGAGTCCGGGGCGGGTGTCTCATGGGCGGGCGGCCGGGGCCCGGTGTTTCGAGGGCGGGCCTTCGTGGGCGGGCGTTCGGCGGCCGGCGTTCGCAGGGGGACGGGCGACGGGCCCCGGCCGGTGCGGTGTCCGTCGGAAAGAGGCGTGCCGGTGGGGTGTCCGGGCTGTTGAGGGGGGGGCTTGGGCTGGGCGACGGCGACCGGCTCGTGAGACGTGCGGGCACCGGTTCGCATCGACCCGTGTCCGCCGGTTAGGTTGCCCTCATGACCGACACGACTGCTCCTCGCACCACCGGCGCCGTGGCCGCCGGCCTCGCCACGATCGCCGCCGACGGCACCGTACTCGACACCTGGTTCCCCGCGCCCGAGCTGGCCGACGCGCCCGGCCCGTCCGGCACCGAGCGGCTGTCCGCCGAGCGTGCCGCGGAGCTGCTCGGCGGTGGCGCCACCGCGGCGATCGGCCCGGACGCCCGCCGGGGCGTCGAAGTGGTCGCGGTCCGCACGGTCATCGCCTCGCTCGACGAGAAGCCGATCGACGCGCACGACACCTACCTGCGCCTGCACCTGCTCTCCCACCGCCTGGTCAAGCCGCACGGCCAGAACCTGGAGGGCGTCTTCGGCCACCTCGCCAACGTCGCCTGGACCTCGCTGGGCCCGGTCGCCGTCGACGACCTGGAGAAGGTCCGGCTGAACGCCCGTGCCGAGGGCCTGCACCTCCAGGTGACCTCCGTGGACAAGTTCCCCCGCATGACCGACTACGTGGCCCCCAAGGGCGTCCGCATCGCCGACGCCGACCGGGTCCGGCTCGGCGCGCACCTCGCCGAGGGCACCACCGTCATGCACGAGGGTTTCGTCAACTTCAACGCCGGCACGCTCGGCACGTCGATGGTCGAGGGCCGTATCTCGGCGGGTGTCGTGGTCGGCGACGGCTCCGACATCGGTGGCGGCGCGTCGACCATGGGCACGCTGTCCGGCGGCGGCAACGTGATCATCTCCATCGGCGAGCGGTGCCTGGTCGGCGCCGAGGCGGGCGTCGGCATCGTGCTCGGCGACGAGTGCGTCGTCGAGGCCGGCCTGTACATCACCGCCGGCACCCGTGTCACCATGCCCGACGGCCAGATCGTCAAGGCCCGCGAGCTGTCCGGCGCCTCCAACATCCTCTTCCGCCGCAACTCGGTCACCGGCACCGTCGAGGCCCGGCCGAACAACGCGGTGTGGGGCGGCCTGAACGAGATCCTGCACAGCCACAACTGACGACCCGTACGAGGTACCCGGCGTGACCTTGTGGTCGTTTCGGCAGATGAATGGGTGGACGCAGAGTCCGATCAGAAGCCGAACCGACGAAACGAGGACCGGGGTATGAGGAACGAGCGGGGGCGGGGCGCGGTGCGCTCGGTGGTGGGGACCGTCGCAGTGCTGGCGGTGTCCTGGCTGCCGGCGGGTGCCGCGCACGCCGACGAGACCAACAAGGACTCGCACAACGGCCACCGGGTCGGTCTGGTCAACGTCAACGTCGGGCAGATCGACGACCCGGCGGAGGACGTGCTGGAGCACACGCTGCTCCTCGGGGACGGGTACGCCTGGAACTGAGACCGGGAGGCACCGGCCTCGCACCGACGGGACGGCCGTGTCGCAGACGCCTGCGGCACGGGCCGTCCCTTCTCTCTTCGCGCGGGTGGCACGGCGCGACGCCCCCGCACGCGTCACAGGGAGTACGGGGTGCGGGCACGGGCCCGCCCGGGGGAGAGCGAGGGGGCGAGCGGTGATCACGCGCTGATCAGGTCCCTGTGGAGCGAGAGCAGGCCGTCGGCCGTGGTGCGGTCGGCGGGCCGCAGGGGTGCGCGGACCGGGCCCGCGGGGAGGCGCAGTGCGGTGAGCAGTGACTTGGCGGTCACGGCCCCCGGCAGGCCCGCCGACATCATCGCCTCGATGAGGGGGGTGGCCTGCTGCTGGAGGCGGGCGGCCTGTTCCGTGTCACCCGCGTCGAAGGCGTCCAGCACGGCTCGCAGGTGGCGCGGGATCACGTTGGCGACCGTGCTGACGTAGCCCGCGCCGCCCACGGCGTACAGCGCGAGGTCGTGTTCGTCGCAGCCCGCGTAGTACGCCAGGTCCGTGCGGGCCAGGACCTTCTGCGCGGCCAGGAAGTCGGCGGAGCAGTCCTTGACGGCGACGATCCGGGGATGGTCCGCGAGGCGGAGGAGCGTTTCGGCTTCGACGCGGATGCCGGTGCGGGCCGGGATGTCGTAGAGCATCAGCGGGAGTCCGGTGGTGTCGGCGATCTCGCGGAAGTGGGCTTCGACGGCGTCCTGCGGGGGCCGGCTGTAGTACGGCGCCACCACCAGCAGGCCGTCCGCGCCAGCCTTCTCGGCCTCCCGGGCCAGTTCGGCGGTGTGGCGGGTGTCGGCGGTGCCGATGCCCGCGACGATCGTCGCGCTGCCGGCCACGGCCTCGCGGACGGCGCTGATCAGGGCGGACTTCTCGGCGTCCGTGGTGGTGGGGGACTCGCCCGTCGTGCCGGAGAGGACGAGGCCGTCACAGCCGCTCGCGACCAGGTGGGCGGCGAGCTGCCGGGCGCCGTCCAGGTCCAGGGCGCCGGAGTCGGTGAACGGGGTGATCATGGCGCAGAGCGTGCGGCCGAAGGGGGGCGTGCGCGGTGGGGTCATGAGAGTAGTGTCGGCGGAATCATCGTGTAGCTCTACTTAGTTTTGTTACCGCTTATCGTTAAGGCTTGCTTGATGGAAGGTGTTCTTCCCAGCCGGGTGTCGATGCGTCACCATGGCCAGGACGGTCGGCGACGGATGTCCTGGGAGGCGTCATGAAGCTCGGCAAGGCACTGGCCACGGGGATCGCGGAGGAGCAGCCGGAGGGGCGGGGCGAGGGCTCCGACCAGAGGGCCGGCCGGGACCTGGAGCAGCTGCGGGCGGACGGGACCGCCGAGGGCGTCGAGGTCCGCGAGGCTGCCGTGGTCGAAGAGGTTCCGGTCGTCCGATGAGGCTGCGGCTTCCCTCGGAGCGTCCGACGGAGCCGCCGACCGGATACAAGATCGCTCATCCGGTGCTGTCCCAGGACGGCGCCCGGGCCGGGTTCACCGGTGTGTCGCTGGGCGGTGCGCTGCCGTACGGCGTGGTGGCCGAGGCGGCCTGTGTGTACGGGCTGCGACACCGGGCGCCGCACCGCCGCTGCGACTGCGGCTTCCACTGCGTGCACGACCGGTCCGCCGCTGAGGCGCTGCTGTGCACCGCCGAGCACCGGGCCGCCGTGCTGCTGGAGGTGTCCGTCCTCGGGGCCTACATCCGCTTCGAGCGGGGGTTCCGGTATGCGCGGCAACGGGTGCGGGTGGTGACGGTGGGGATGTGCGGCTGCGGGGCGGGCGCGCGGGTGCTGGCCGATGCCGGGTGGGGGCGGGTCGGGTGGCGAGGGCTGGCACCCGCGTGCGCGGCGTGTGCGCGGGGGCGGGCCTCGGTGTCGCTCGGCCGGTTCGCCCGGCTGGCGGGTCACGGGGTGCGTGTCGTCGGCGCGGGTGGTAGCGCGCCCGGCGGTGGGGGCGCGGGTACGGTGCCGGCCGGGATCGAGGCGGCGGACGGGCTGGGCGTGCCCGAACTCGTGGCGGAGGCCGCGCTGTTGCAGGCGCGGCTCGACTGGTTCCAGACGCAGCTGGCACGGCTCGGGCAGCGGGGGGACTCGGCCGGTCCGCAGGGGTAGCCGCAGGGGGGACGGGTACTCGGGGGTTCCTACTTCGAGAGGAGTTCGAGAGGAGGCGGAACCGTGACCGGGACGATGGATCGTCGGGCCGTGCGCGACGAGCACCACTCCGTGGGCGAACTCGTCGGGCAGGCAGCGGAACAGCTTTCTCGGCTCGTGCGGCAGGAAGTGGCGCTGGCGAAGGAGGAGCTGGCCGAGAAGGGGCGGCGGGCGGGGCGTGGTGGCGGACTGCTCGGTGCCGCGGGTGCCGTCGCCTACGCCGGGTTCCTCGCGCTGGCCGGGACGGGTACCGCCGCGCTCTCGCTGGTGCTGCCCGTGTGGGCCGCCGCGCTGATCGTGACGGGAGTGCTGTTCGTGATCGCGGCGGTGCTGGCCGCGATGGGCCGTGGGCAGCTGAGGCGGGCCGCGCCGCCCACGCCTGAGCGGACGATCGACAGCGTGAAGGCGGATGTCGAGGAGATCAGGGAAAGGGCGCACCGATGACGGAGCCGACGGGTGGGGCGAAGGGGCCCGACGAGCTGCGGCGTCATATCGAGCGGACGCGCGGTGAACTCGGGAACACGGTGGAGGAGTTGGCCGGGAAGGCCGATGTGAAGGGGCGTGCGCTGACACGGGCCGCCGACCTCCGGGACAAGGCCGGGGCGATGACCGTGCAGTTGCGCAGCACCGCGGCGCAGGCGGGGCACTCCGTGCAGGAGCGGGCCGCGCAGGTGGGGCCCCGGCCGGTGCGGACCGTGGTGCAGGCCGGGATGCGGCATCCCAAGCCGGTGCTGATGGCCGGGGCGGCGGGGGTCGTGGTGGCGGTCGGGGTCGTGCGGTGGAAGGTCGCTCACGGGCATCGGTGAGGGCCCGGTCCTCGTCTCTCCCCGGTGCGGCGTGTCTTCGTCTCTTCGCGTGGGTGCGCACGCGTGCGCCTGCGCGCCGGGGGTGGGCCGGGGCCGCGCCGGGGGGTGTCCGTCCTCACAACGGCGCGATCGAGTTGCGTGCCGACCGACTCCCCGTTGACGCGCCAACCGCTGCGGGCGGACACCCCCGGCACGGCCCCTTCCGTGCGTCGGCGGCTGCGGGCCGTCTCGGCTTCCGCCGGACCCACTTGACCTCAAGTTCGGTTGAGGCCGGAAGGTGAGGGCGTAGCGATCGGCCTACACGACTGGAGTGTTCTCATGGCCCGGCGGACCGAACGGCACCCGGATCTCACCGACCCCCGGATCGGTGCTCCCTTCTTCAGCACCTGGCGGGTCGGGACCCCCGAGCGGCAGCGGCAGACCGTGGACGCGATCGCGCGGGCGTGGGAGCGGCGGCCCTGGCCGGCCGGGGACCTGCTGGGGTACCACGTGTACGCCGGGCACGACGGGGACACCCTGCTGCACTACTCGCAGTGGCGCAGCGAGCAGGCCTACGAGGCGTTCGTGAAGACCCACCGGCAGGAGCGCGTCGACGAGATCGACACGGCCGTGCCGGGGATCGAGCGGGTGTGGCTCGGGCGGTACCGGCGCTACCGCAGTGCCCGGCGGGAGGGTGGGGCCGTCCCGGGATGTGTCGTGATCGTCGACGTCCGGTTCGACGGGCCCGACGCGGAGCGGCAGCGCGCCTGGGTCGACGCGGTGTTCGAGGCCCTGGAGAGCGATCCGGAACAGCATCCCGGTGGGATCTCCGCCCACTTCCACCTCAGTACGGACGGCACCCGCGTGCTCAACTACGCCGAGTGGGAAAGCGCCCAGGCACACATCGACGCCCTGGCCGCACCGGGGGACGGGGTCGGCTCGGCGACCGAGCGGTGGAAGCGGGTGCAGAACTGGCCGGGCCTGCTGGAGAGCGGCTCCGTCCGGCGGTACGACCACGTCCTCGGGCTGGTGCCCTGAGGGCGGGCCGGCCGAACGCCGTGTTCGGCCGGCCCTCGCCCTGTCAGGGGCGGAACCGCAGGACCTGCGGGTCGTGGTCGCTGATCTGGTCGTGGAACTCCGCGTTGACGTGCACGCTGTCGTACTCGAAGTCGCAGCCGCGGCGGATCGACGGGCTGATCAGGATCTGGTCGAGGACCTGGCTGTTGCCCTGGTAGACGTACGAATAACGCTCGCCCCGCGGCAGGGACTTGATCGCCGACCAGAGTTCGCCCCGGCCCTCCAGGAGCTCGGTGGTCCGGGAGAACTCGAAGTCGTTGATGTCGCCGAGCGTGACGACGTCCGCGTTCTTCTGGGTGTCGAGGATGTCCTTGACGAAGGCGTTGACCAGGGTGGCCTGCTGGTGACGCTGCGTCTCGGAGCTGCGGGACGGCGGCTGGTACTGGGAGGTCAGGCCCTGGTCGCCGCCCTTGGAGTTGAAGTGGTTGGCGATCACGAAGACCGTGCGGCCGCGGAAGACGAACTCGCCGGCCAGGGGCTTGCGGCTGTTCTTCCACGCCTCGTCGGCGGGGGCGACGCGGCCGGGGCTGAGCGTCAGGTGCGCCTTGCCGCGGATCCTCGTCACACCGGTGGCCGTCGTGGCGTCACCGCCCGGGCGGTCCGCGAAGGAGACGCGCTCCGGGTTGAACAGGAACGCCTGGCGGATGTTGCCGCCGGGCTCACCGCCGTCGGTGCCGTCGGACGGGTCGATCGAGCGCCAGTCGTAGCGGGGGCCGCCGGCCGCGACGATCGCGTCGATCAGCTTCGTCAGCGTCTGGTCGGCCGCGACCGTGCCGTCGTTCTTCGCGCCGTTGTTGTCCTGGATCTCCTCCAGGGACACGATGTCCGGCGACTGCAGGTTGTTCACGATCGCGGAGGCGTGCGCGGCGAACGTGTCGTCCGTCGGGTCGAGGTTCTCGACGTTGTAGGTCGCGACGGCCAGTTCCGAGGAGCGCTGCTTGCGGGTGGTCTCGCGCTGCAGACCGGCGCTCTTCAGCGTGCCGAGTTCGCTCGCGACCAGGGTGTAGCCGCCGAACTGGTTGTAGTCCAGGGGGCCTTCGGTGGTGCCCGTGAGGGTGTCGCCGACGTTCGCCTTCGGGAAGTCCGCCGTCGAGCCGAGGGACTGGATCTGCAGGCGGCCCGTGTTCTGGGCGTCGTAGGAGCCGTAGACCGTACCGCCGTGGCCGGTGCGGTTCTCGTGCGGTTTCACCGTCACCCAGAGCTCGGTGTACGGGTCGGTGGCGCCGACCACGCGGGCGTCGGCGACCTCGACGGTCATGCCCTCCAGGGACTCGTAGTAGTCCAGGGCGTACGTCGCGGGCTGGAGGGGGAGGGCGTTGATCGAGCCGTTCGCCGCGGTGTCGCCCGTGGGGGTGTAGGCGGCGGGGACCGACCGGGCCGTGACGGGTGTGGCGGCGGGCAGTTCGTTGCCGCTGGACAGGACCGTGGTCGTCGGCTTGGTGATCTCCGTCAGGGCCTGGTTGCCGGAGCCGGTGCCGCCGGGGACGAACTCCGAGACGGTGCCGCTGACCTTGACGGCGTCGCCGACGGCGACGCCCTTCGGGGTGGAGCTGGTGAAGACGAAGACACCCTCACTGGTCGCCGGGTCGGCGTCCGGGCTCGGGTCCTGGATCCAGAAGCCGCGGGAGGAGCCGTAGGTGCGGACGCCGGTGACGATTCCGGTCACGTCGGTGACCTGCCGGCCGGCGTACGGGGACGTCCGGGTGTTGCCCTGGATGTCGTGGACGCGGACCGACTCGGCGTGTGCGGGGGTGGTGAGGACGATCGTGGAGGCCGCGGAGCACGCGGCGGCGACGGTGAGCGCGGCGAGGCGCGCGGAGGACTTGCTCGGCAACGGGATTCCCTCCGGGGACGTGACAGGGCGCCGGGACGAGGGTGGTGCTCGGACTGTCTGCCGCTACCTGTGGGGCGGGCGGTATGACGCGCGTAGACGACGGTGGCCGGGATGGCTGGTGGGGCAGGTCCGGTGAACAAGTGTCCGCCGACTTCTACGCGCGTCAATCTCCAGCCTGTCCATGTCACTTGTCAAGGTTTCGGCCATGTACGGCAGCCGACGGGGAGATGAAGCGGGCGGCATGGGTGGAAATCCGTCTAGGCTGAGCGGCTGAGTCACCTGAGGCGCGCTAGGAGAAACAAGCCGATGTCAGACAGCTCCCCCCTGCCGCCGGTGCGGCTGCACCCCGAAGCGGAGCTGGCGCGCGACGCGCTGTCCACACCCTTGCTGTCCCGGGCCGCCCGGCTCGCCCGCTGGGCCGGGCCGGACACCCGCGTGGACGCCGGGGGAGGGCTCGTCGACGAGCAGTTGCCCGCCGCCGCCGAGTTGCTCGGGCTGAGCGGGGACGACGCCGCCGCCGACGCCAGTGAGGCGTGGCGGGTGGCCGTGGACGCCGGGCTCGTCGAGGTCGTCGACGAGGAGGAGGGCACCGTCCGCGCGGGCGAGGACCTCGCGCTGCTCACCGGCGGCTCGCCGCAGGACGTGCTGGCCGTGTGGCTCGCGGCCCTGGAGACCGTGCTCGCCGACGCGAGCGTGCCCGACCTCGACGGACTGCTGGACGCGGACGGCGAGGTCGACCTCTCCGCCCTCGACTGGGACCCGGAGGCCGAGGCCGAGTTCCTCGACGGGGTGCTCGGCAACCTCTACCTGCTGACCGCCGGCGACGCGTCCGGCGGGGCTCCGGTGCCGCTGCCGGCGCTGGCCGCCTCGGTGCTCGTGCCCGGCGACATGGGCGAGCCCACCAACGACGTCCTGGAGCGGGTCTCCGACGCGATGATGCGCCTGGACGACCAGTTCCGGATGCTGGAGCCGGTGGGCCTCGTGGAGTACCAGCCCGTCGACGAGGCGCTCATGATCGACGCCGACGAGGAGCCCGCCGGGCCCGTGGACGACACCGACGTTGCCCGGTACGGCATGGTCCGGCTCACCCCGCTCGGCCTGTACGGGATGCGGGCGCGGCTGCTGGAGGCCGGGTTCGGGGCACCGGCCGTCGGGGACCTCGCGGACAAGGGGGCCGACGCGCTGCTCGACGGCACGGCGGCGTTTCCGCCGGCCGCGGCGCAGGCCGAGACCGAGCAGTGGCTGCAGCGGCGCGAAGCGCTCACGGCGGCACGGGAGCTGCTGGCGGCGGCCCGCGGCTCCGACGCCGGGGCGCCGCTGCGCCGACTGCGGTGCCAGCAGGCCCTGTCGCTGGTGGGCCCGGCGGCCGAGCCGGCGCTGCGCGAGGTGCTCGACGACGCCGAGCTGGGCGGGCTCGCCCGGGTGTGGCTGACCGAGCAGGGCGCGGCGGACGTGCCCGCGCCGACCGAGGCGATGGTGTACTGGCTGACCATCGACACGGTGGCCGCGCAACTGGCGGCGGAGGGGAACTCCGAGGAACTGCGGGCGCTGGTCGAAGGGCTGGCGCAGCGGCACAGCGGGTTCTTCGCGGCGGTGTGGCGGGTCGATCACCCTGCCACCGCCGATGTGCTGGAGGCGATGGGGCGGCTGCATCCCGACAAGAAGGTGGCGAAGGAAGCGCGCAAGGCCGCGTTCAAGGCGCGGTCGCAGCAGGGCGGCTGACCCCCGGGGCCGCGGGTGCGGCGCCGTCGTGGCTTGTCGCGCCGTTCCCCGCGCCCCCGGGGTGCTGTTCAGCCCTCGTTCACGTGTGAGCGGGACGGTGTCGGCGAACGAGGTTCGCCACCCTCCACGGCATCCCGTCACAGGAGACACCATGTCGCTCACCCGCAGGGACTTCGCCAGAACCTCCGCGATCACCGGTGCCGGTGTCGCGCTGGCCGGCAGCGTCGGCGCCCTCGCCACCGCGCCGAACGCCCTCGCGTCCTACGACACCGACGGCGCGGAGGGCGCGGCGGACGCCCGGCACGGGGCCGGCTACGGGCCGCTCGTGCCCGACCCCCGGGGCATCCTCGCCCTGCCCGCCGGGTTCTCGTACCGGATCATCACGTACAGCGGCAGGACGAGGCTGGAGTCGGGTGAGTTCACGCCGTCCAACCACGACGGCACCGCCGCCTTCGACGGCCCGCGCGGCACCACCCTGCTCGTCAACAACCATGAGCTGAAGGGCCCCCGCGCCAACTGGGCCCACCCGGTCCCGCTCACCGAGGGCCTGGTCTACGACCCCGCCGCCTCCGGAGGCTGCACGGTCGTCGAGATCCGCCCCGACGGACGGGTCGCCGAATGGGTGGGCATCGCCGGCACCTCCACCAACTGCGCGGGCGGCCGCACCCCGTGGGGCACCTGGCTCACCTGCGAGGAGAACTCCGACCGGGCCGGCACCAACGGCATGACCAGGGACCACGGCTACGTCTTCGAGGTCGACCCCGTCGACCGGCGCGCCAACCGCGACCCCAAGCCGCTGAAGTTCTTCGGCCGCTACGACCACGAGGCCGTCGTCATCGACCCCAGGCGCGGCCACGCCTACCTCACCGAGGACGCCGCGAACCCCAACGGCCTGTTCTTCCGCTGGAGCCCGCCCCAGGGCTTCGCCCACGGCCCCGGGAGGTTCCGCGCGCTCGCCGACGACGCCGGGGTCCTCCAGGCGCCCAAGTGCTACGGCTCCGGCGGCCGGTTCGTCGACGACCTGTCCCGCGCCACGCGGATCGGCACCGTCTACGGCGTCGACTGGGTGGACGTACCCGACCGCGACGCCCGCGCCACCCCCGTGCGCAAGCAGTTCGGCGCCGGCGAGGTCACCCGCGCCCGCAAGCTGGAGGGCATGTGGTGGGGAGACGGCGGCGCCTATCTCGTCTCCTCCTACGCCCGTGAGGAGAGCCCGGTCCGGCACGAGGGGCAGGTCTGGTTCTACGACCCCAGGCGCCGGACGCTGACGCTGAAGGTCCTGCTGGGCGTGGACCCCGACCCGTCCCGCGACGGCGCCTTCGACGGCCCCGACAACATCACCGTCTCCCCGTACGGCGGGCTCGTCATCGCCGAGGACGGCGAGGGCGTGCAGCACCTGTTCGGAGCGACCGACAGCGGACGCACGTACCCGATCGCCCGCAACGAGCTGAACATCGGCACCCCCGGGGAACCGGAGTACAGCGAGTTCGCCGGCGTCACCTTCTCGCCCGACGGCCGGACCCTCTTCGCGAGCATCCAGACGCCCGGGATCCTGCTCGCCATCACCGGGCCGTGGAAGCGGCAGAAGCGGTAGCGGAACCGGTTCGCTCCTGCCGGTGAGTCCGTACGGACGCGACGCATGCCCGGCGCTGGGCATACGGCGCCCTTGTTCGGCGGAGCACTGACATCTAACATTTCAGTTCATGGAAGCCATCCGGCCCGTGCCCCGCACCCTGCTCAGGGACCGGGCCTACGCGGCGATCCGGGACGCCATCGTGGCCGGGGAGATCGAACCCGGCGCGGTGGTGCGCGACGCCGACCTCGCCGAGCGGCTCGGGCTGTCCCGGGCGCCGGTCAGGGAGGCGTTCTCCCGGCTCGTGGACGAAGGGCTGCTGGAGAGCAAGCCGCAGAGCTACACCCGGGTGACCCCGCTCGTGGCCGCCGACGTCCGGGACGCCGCCGCGGTGGTCGGCGCCCTGCACGAGCTGGTGACCCGGGTCGCCGTGCCCCGGCTCGCCGACGCGGACCTCGCCGTGATGCGCGCCGCCAACGAGCGGTTCGCCGCGGCCGTGCGCGCCGGGGACGTGGACGCGGCCCTGCGTGCCGACGACGAACTGCACGAGGTCCTCGTCCGGGCGAGCGGCAACCGCGCGGCCGCCGCCACGATCGCCCGCTACACCCCTCTCATCCGCCGGCTGGAGCGCCGCCGCTTCGGCGAGGGCGGCAGCTGCCGCTCGGCCGGGCTGCACGAGCGGCTGATCGACGCCTGCGCGGCCGGTGACGCGGCCGGGGCGGTCCGCGTCACCGCGGACATCTGGCGGAGCCTCGAAGAGCTCGCCGACTGAGGCGGACCGACACCCACCCGGAGGGACCCATGCCCCTGTCCTCGTACGAGCGTTACCCGCTGCTCTTCGGGCCCTCGCCCGTCCACCCCCTGGAGCGCCTGACCGCGCACCTCGGCGGCGCCTCCCTCTGGGCGAAGCGGGAGGACTGCAACTCCGGCATCGCCTACGGCGGGAACAAGACCCGCAAGCTGGAGTACCTGGTCGCCGACGCCCTCGCCCAGGGCTGCGACACGCTCGTGTCGATCGGCGGCGTGCAGTCCAACCACACCCGCCAGGTCGCCGCCGTCGCCGCCCGGGCCGGGCTCAAGTGCGTGCTGGTGCAGGAGAGCTGGGTGGACTGGCCGGACGCCGTGTACGACAAGGTCGGCAACATCCTGATCAGCCGTCTCGCCGGGGCCGACGTCCGGCTGGTGCGGGCCGGGTTCGGGATCGGGTTCAAGGAGAGCTGGGAGCAGGCCCTCAGGGAGGTCGAGGAGTCGGGCGGCAAGCCGTACGCCATCCCGGCCGGGGCCTCCGACCATCCGCTCGGCGGTCTCGGCTTCGCCGCCTGGGCGCACGAAGTGGTGCGGCAGGAACGGGAGCTGGGTGTCTTCTTCGACACCGTTGTGGTGTGCTCGGTGACCGGGTCGACCCAGGCCGGCATGGTCGCCGGGTTCGCCGCGCTGGAGGAGGCGGGCGGGCGGCCCCGGCGCGTGCTCGGCGTCGACGCCTCGGCGAAACCGGCCGCCACCCGGACCCAGATCGCCCGCATCGCCCACCGCACCGGGCAGCTCATCGGCGTCGAACGGGAGTTGACCGAGGCGGACGTCGAGCTCGACGAGCGGTACCACGCGGGCACGTACGGTGTTCCCGACGAGACCACCCTGGCGGCCATGCGCCTCGCGGCCCGCACGGAGGGGATGGTCACCGACCCGGTCTACGAGGGCAAGTCGATGGCCGGGATGATCGACCTGGTCTCCCGGGGCGAGATCGGCCGGGACTCCACGGTGCTCTACGCCCACCTGGGCGGGCAGCCCGCGCTGAACGCCTACAGCGCGCTGTTCTAGCAGGCCGCGCGGCGCCCGGTGCGGGCACCGCCTAGTAGTACCCCTTCGTCCCGTCCAGCAGCTCCCGCACGATGTCCGCGTGCCCGGCGTGCCGTCCCGTCTCCTCGACGAGATGGATGAGCATCCAGCGGAGGTTGGCCTTGGCGGAGCGGTACCCGGGGTGGCGGCCGACGTCGTCCAGGGACGCCGCGGCCACGATCTCGTCGCTCCGGACGCACTGCGCCTCGTACTCCGCGAGCACCTGTCGCAACGTGACGCCGTCGGTGCGCCAGTCGGCGTCCTCGTCCGTCTCGTCGAAGGACGGGTTTTGCGTCTCGTCGCCGCCGAGGAACAGCACCTCCAGCCAGGTGTGCTCGACCCACCGCATATGGCTGACCAGCCCGGCCATCGTCATCATCGGCGAGGTCGGGACGACGGAGCGGTGCGCGTCCGCCTCGCTGAGGCCCTCGCACTTCCAGCGCAGGATCCGGCGTTGCAGGTCCAGCCAGCCGATGAGCGCGGTGCGCTCGTCGGCCTGGAAGGGGGGACGGTCGAGTGAAGGGGCCATGCCGGCGGACGTTAGCGCGCCACGGCCCGGCCTGTCGCCGGGTTTTCGCAGCCGCGGGGCTGAACCGCGCGTAGGGGGTGGCCGGAGCCCGTCCGGGCGGAGCGCGTCGGGTGTGGCCCCGACAGTCCGTGACGGGTGCGCCGGGTGTGGCCCCGACAGTCCGTGACGGGTGCGCCGGGTGTGGCCCCGACAGTCCGTGACGGGTGCGCCGTGCTGCCCGGGCGGGGAATCAAGCGGTCGGTGGGCCGGTTGTCAGCGGTGATCCGACGTCAACGAGGAGCCGCCATGACCGACGAACCAGCCGTCCGGGAACTCCGCCTGGTCGTGACCGCCGACGACTACGACGCCGCGCTGCACTTCTACCGGGACGTGCTCGGTCTGCCCGAGCGGGGCGCCTTCGCCTCCGAGGACGGGCGGGTGACGATCCTGGAGGCCGGACGGGCCACCCTGGAGCTGACCGATCCGAACCACGCCGCGTTCATCGACGAGGTCGAGGTGGGACGGCGGGTGGCCGGGCACGTCCGGGTCGCCTTCCAGGTGGACGACTCCGCCGCCACCACCGCCAGGCTCGCCGCAGCCGGCGCCGAGGTGATCGCGGAGCCGACCCGCACCCCCTGGAACTCTTTGAACGCCCGGCTCGAAGCGCCGGCCGCCCTGCAGCTGACGCTGTTCACCGAGCTCGGCGACTGACGCGCCCACGGCCGCCCCGCCCGGCACCGGCCGGCCCCGCGCCGGCGGGGCCGGGGGCCGACCGGCCGTCCTGCCGGGCCGCGCCCGCCGCCGGATAAGGTGCTGGGCGTGTGGACGGACGATCAGCGCGCGGAGCCGGGAGCCGAGCGGCCCGACGGTACGCGGCGCCGGGCCACGATCCACGACGTCGCCCGCCTGGCCGGGGTGTCACGCCAGACGGTCTCCCGGGCGGTCAACGACAAGGGTGAGATCGACCCGGTCACCAAGGAGCGGGTCCTGGAGGCGGTGCGGCTCCTCGACTACCGGCCGAGCCGGTTCGCGCGCGGGCTCGTCCAAAAGGGCGCGGTGACGGCCGGCCTGGTCATCCCGGACCTGCGCAACCCGTTCTTCCCGGAGGTCGCCGCCGGGGTGCTGGAGGCCGCCGAACAGCGCGGCTGGCAGGTCGTGGTGTGGGACTCGCGGATCGACCGGGCCCGGGAACGGCAGGCGCTCGACGTGCTCTCCCACCAGGCGGACGCCGTCGTGGGCTATTTCAAGGACTCCGACGACGTGCTGACCCGGCACCTCGGGGGTGTCCCTCTGGTGCTGCTGGAGCGCGGCCCGCAGCAGACCCGGTTCGCGGCCGCCGGCATCGACGCCGCGGCCGGCGTCGCACAGGGCATGGACCACCTCTACCGCCAGGGCCACCGCAGGATCGGCATGCTGGACGGCGTGCACGGGCCCGGCCCCCGTCGGCAGGCCTTCCTGGAGCGGGCCCGTCGGCTCGGCCTGCCCGTCGACGAGGACTGGGTCGTCATCTGCCCCGAGCACAGCGTGACCGGCGGCGAGGCCGGCATGGAACGGCTGCTGCGGGCACGGCCCGGGATCACGGCCGTCCTCGGCTTCAACGACCTGATCGCCGTCGGCGCGATGCGCACCGCCCGCCGCCACGGCCGCCGGGTTCCGGACGAGCTGGCCGTGCTGGGCTTCGACGGCCTCTCCCTGGGCGAACTGGTCGAACCCGCCCTGACCACGCTGCACATCGACAAGCGGCGGCTGGGCCGGCTGGCCGTGGAGCAGGTGGCCCGGCTGCGCGCGGGCGAGGAGCCCTTGCGCGGAGCGGACGCCTGGGTGACCCCCGAGCTCCTGGTGCGCGCGTCCGCCTGAGCCGCCGCCCCGCGGACCGGGCCGTGCCGCCGCTCGGTCTCGGTAGGGTGCGCGGAGAGTCCCCGGCTGGTGAGGAGTGGTCGCGTGGCGCAGGTCAGGCCCATGCGGGCGGATGCCCGGCGTAATCACGAGCGGTTGCTGCGGGTGGCCGCGGAGGCGTTCGCCGAGCACGGGGAAGGGGCGTCGCTCGACGACATCGCCAAGCGGGCCGGGGTCGGCTCCGGGACGCTGTACCGGCACTTCCCGACACGGCACGCCCTGCTGGAGGCCGCGTACCTGGACCGGATCGAGACGCTCGCGGCCCGGGCCGACGCGCTCGCCGCCCAACTGCCGCCGGGCGAGGCGCTGCTGGAGTGGCTGCACGAACTGGGCACCGGGATGATCCGCATGCGGGGCCTGAAGGCGCTCCTCGGCCCGGCCGTCACCGAGGGCGGCCCGGCGGGGGCCACGGCCTGCGGCGACTCGGTGCGGAGCGCGGCGGGGCGGCTGGTCCGCGCGGCGCGGGAGGAGGGCACGCTGCGGGCGGACGTGCAGCCGATGGACGTGCTGCGGCTGGCCCACGGGGTCGCGACGGCGTCGGAACTGGCCGACGGGGAGGGGCGGCACATCCGGCGGTATCTCGCGCTGCTGACGGAGGGGCTGCGGCCGCGGGGGCGCTGACAGGAGGACGCCGCAGCGGGGGAGCCGGGGAGCCGGGGAGCCGGAGAACCGGGGACAGCCTCGGGGCGGGGGCGGGGGCCGGGGACGAAGGGTCACGGGCCGGTGTGGCCGCGAGGCGGTGCGGCCGGGTGGACGCCGGACGCCCCGTGGCAGGGGGCGTCCGGGGCGTCGACCGGGGCGCGGTGTCACAGGGACTGTGCCGCGGGCTTCACCATGCCCCTCACCGTGCGGGACTTCACGAAGTCGCCCATCGCCGTCATGTCCCACTCGCCGGAGAACTGGCGGATCAGCTTGGCCATCATCACCCCGGTCTGGGGCTCGGCACTGGTGAGGTCGAAGCGGACCAGCTCCTCGCCGGTCGTGCCGTCCAGGAGGCGGCAGTACGCCTTGGCGACCTCGGTGAACTTCTGGCCGGAGAAGGAGTTGACCGTGAAGACCAGGCCGGTGACCTCCTGGGGCAGGCGGCCGAGGTCGACCGTGATGACCTCGTCGTCACCGCCGCCCTCGCCGGTGAGGTTGTCGCCGGAGTGCCGGATCGCGCCGCCGACGATCTGCAGCTTGCCGAAGTAGCAGCTGTCGATGTGGTTGCGCTGCGGCCCGTAGGCGATGACCGAGGCGTCCAGGTCGATGTCCTTGCCGCGGTACGCGGGCTCCCAGCCGAGGCCCATCCTGACCTGGGAGAGCAGGGGGCGGCCGCCCTTCATGAGCGAGACCGTCTGGTTCTTCTGGAGGCTGACGCGGCCCTTGTCGAGGTTGATCTTCCCCGAGCCGGGCGCGGGCGGCGGGGGCGTGGCCGGGGCGGCCGGGGGTGCGGCGGGCGTGGTGACGGGCGGGGCCGGGGGCTGCACCGGGGCGGGCGGCGGCGGGGCCACGGGCTGGGCCGGGGCGGCGGCGGCCGGTTCCTCCACGGTCACACCGAAGTCCGTGGCGATGCCCGCCAGGCCGTTGGCGTAGCCCTGGCCGACCGCGCGGGCCTTCCACTGGCCGTTGCGCTGGTAGATCTCCACGACCACCAGGGCCGTCTCGCTGCCGAGCTGCGGCGGCGTGAACGTGGCCAGGACGGAGCTGTCGTCCGCGTTGCGGATCGTGGCCGTCGGTTCGATGCCCTGGAAAGTCTGGCCCGCGGCGTCCGGGCTCGCCGTCACGACGATCTTCTCGATGCCCGGCGGGAGGGCCGAGGTGTCGACCACGATCGCGTCGGGTGCGGTGCCGCCGCCCGAGCGGTAGGTCACGCCCGGGCCCGACGGCTGGTTGTAGAAGATGAAGTCGTCGTCGGAGCGCACCTTGCCGTCGGCGGTGAGCAGCAGGCCCGATACGTCGAGCCGCACCGGGGCGGCGACGTCCACCGTCACGCGGGCGGCGGACAGGGGGATGTTCGAGCCGGGGGTCATAGCTGTCATGCCGGGTGAACGAGCGAGGCGGTTTTGCCGTTCCCTTACCTTGGGGCCAATCGGGTCAGCGGCGATTGCGCGGGTGGTCGCGGGCGGTGCGCTCGTTGCCCCGCTTGTAGTTGCCGGTCCAGCGGGCCATGACGAGCTGCGGGTCGGACGTCTCCACCTCGGCGAGGAACCGCGCGGCCCGGCCGCCGTTCAGGGTGGTGGCGGGGCGGCCGTGGTGGGTGATGCGGACGGTCCCGCCGGTGTGCCGCTCGTAGGTGAATCCGTGGGGTCGTGGCATGCCGCGAGCGTACGGGGGCGGGGGCGGGCGCCCCACCGGTTTACGCCCGCCCCCGCCTGTGCGGGCCCGTCGCCTACGGCACGACCACGATCTTGCGGCCGACGCCGGCCGCGAACTGCTCCAGCGCCTCGGGGTAGCGCTCCAGCGGGATGCGGTCGCTGATGAAGACGTCGGGGTCGAGGACGCCGCCCGCGAAGAGTTCCGCCGCCCGCTCGAAGCTGTGCAGCACCGCCATCGAGCCCGTGATGGTGATCTCCTGGTTGTAGACGCGGTACGGGTCGATCGTCACGCGGGTCGCGTAGTCGGCGACGCCGAACTGCAGGAAGGTGCCGGCCTTCGCCACGCGGTCCAGGCCGTCCTGGATCGCCGCCGCGTTGCCGGTGGCGTCGATGACCAGGTCCCAGCCCTGCGGGCGGTCCAGCTCGTCCGGGTTCGCGGCCGAGGCCGAGACGCCGAGGCGGCGGGCCGTCTCCAGGCGGGCCGGGTTCACGTCGACGACGTCCACGCTCGCCGCGCCCGTGCGCTTGGCCAGCTCCAGCATCATCAGGCCCATCGTGCCGGAGCCGTAGATCAGCACGTGCGCGCCGAGGCGGGACTGCAGGACGTCGTAGCCGCGCACCGCGCAGGACAGCGGCTCCACCAGCGCCGCGTCCTGCGTGCGGATGTGGTCCGGGAGCTTCACGCAGTTCGCCACCGGGGCGAGGGCGTACTTCGCCGCGCCGCCGGCCGTCGTCACGCCGATCGCCGCCCAGCGTTCGCAGAGGTTGTTGTGGCCGGTGCGGCAGTAGCGGCACTCGTAGCAGTACAGGGACGGGTCGACGGCGACCCGGTCGCCGACCGCCACCTCCGTGACCTGGGTGCCGACGCCGACGACCTCGCCCGCGAACTCGTGTCCGGGCACGATCGGCAGCTTCGGGGCGAACTCGCCCTGGAGGATGTGCAGGTCCGTGCCGCACAGCCCGCAGGCCGCGACCTCGACGACGACCTCGCGCGGCCCTGGCGTCGGGTCCGGGACCTCGGCGACGACGGCCTTGCCCACGGACTCGATGACGGCGGCCTTCATTTCACGGCTCCCAACGACAGGCCCTGGACCAGCTTGTCCTGGGCGGCGAACCCCGCGGCGAGCACCGGCAGGGAGATGACGAGCGACGCGGCGCACACCTTCGCCAGGAACAGTCCCTGGCTGGTGATGAAGCCGGTCAGGAAGACGGGTGCGGTCTCGGCGACCACGCCCGTCAGCACCCGGGCGAAGAGCAGTTCGTTCCAGCTGAAGATGAAGCAGATCAACGCCGTGGCGGCGATGCCGGGGAGGGCGATCGGGGCCACCACCCGTGCCAGGACCGTCGGCAGCCGGGCTCCGTCCACCCGGGCCGCCTCGATGACGGCGACCGGGATCTCGGCGAGGAAGGACTGCATCATCCACACCGCGATCGGGAGGTTCATGGAGGTGTAGAGGATGACGAGCAGCCAGATGTTGTCGAGCATCCCGGCGTTCTTGGCGAAGAGGTAGATCGGCAGCAGGCCCGCCACGGCCGGCAGCATCTTCGTGGAGAGGAAGAAGAACAGCACGTCCGTCCACTTGCGGACGCGGTTGATGGACAGCGCGTAGGCCGCCGGGAAGGCCAGCAGGAGGACGAGGAGGGTCGACGCCACGGACGCGACCGTCGAGTTGATCAGCGCCGGCCAGGGGCTCGCGCCGCCGCCCGCGCCGAAGAACTCGCGGTAGCCGTCCAGGGTCAGGGCGGCCGCGAAGGACGGCGGGTTGGTCGCCGCGTCCGTCTCCGAGTGGAAGGACGTCAGCGCCATCCACGCGATGGGCAGGAAGAACGCGATGCCGAGCAGCCAGGCCAGCAGGCCGAGGCCCGCTCCCTTGCCACGGGCACGGCGGGCTCGCAGGGCGGTCGTGCTCATGCGCGGGACACCTCCTCGCGGAACAGGGACGACACCACGCGCAGGGCGAAGGTCGCGATGACGATCGAGCCGATGACGACCAGGACGCCCGCGGCCGAGGCGAGGCCGTTCTCGTGGGCCTGGTAGAAGCTCTGGTAGACGGTGTAGGGGAGGTTGGCGGTGCCGAGACCGCCGGACGTGATCGTGAAGACCGCGTCGAAGTTCTGCACGATGTAGATCGAGCCGAGCAGGGCGCCGAGTTCGAGGTAGCGGCGCAGGTGCGGGAGCGTCAGATGGACGAAGATCTGCCAGTCGCTCGCGCCGTCGACCCGGGCCGCCTCGATCTGCTCATGGTCGCGGCTCTGCAGCCCGGCGAGCAGGATCAGCATCATGAACGGTGTCCACTGCCAGATGAGCGAGGCCTCGACGGCCAGCAGCGGGGTGTTCGAGATCCAGTCCGGCTGCGGTCCGCCCACATAGTGCAACAGCCCGTTGAACAGGCCGTATTCGGGGTTGTAGAGCACATGCTTCCAGAGCAGGGCCGCCGCGACCGGCACCACCAGGAAGGGCGCGATCAGCAGCGTCCGCACGATGCCCCGGCCGCGGAACCTGCGGTCCAGCAGGAGCGCCAGGACGAGTCCCAGCACCAGGCTGGCCAGCACGACCGCGACCGTCAGCAGCACGGTCGTCCACACCGAGTGGCGCAGGTCCGAGTCGGTGAGGACCTCCTGGTAGTTGTCGAGGCCCGCGAACCGCCGGGCGTCGGGATAGAGGCTGTTCCAGTCGAAGAAGGAGATCACCAGGGTGGCCACGAAGGGCAGCTGGGTGACGACGATCATGAAGATCAGGGCGGGCAGCAGCGGCGCCCGGGTCGCCCAGGCGCGCAGCCGGGCGGAGGGGCGGCCTGCCGGGGGGTGGATCTCGGGGGAGGCCAGGGGGGCCGTGGTCGTGGCGGTCATCGTCCCTCGTACTCCTCGGAGATCTTCTCGGCGAGCGCCTGCGACTTCCTCAGGGCCGACTCGACGGACTGGCGTCCGGCGATGGCCGCGCTGATCTCCTGGGAGACCTTGGTGCCGAGGTCGGTGAACTCGGGGATGCCGACGAACTGGATGCCGGGCGCGGGCCGCGGCTGCACGCCGGGGTCGTCGGGCCGGGCCTGCTCGATGGCCTCCCTGGTCATCTCCTGGAAGGCGGCGGCCTCGGCACGGTAGGCGGGGTTGGCGTAGGTGGACGCCCGCTTGCCGGCCGGGACGTTGGACCAGCCGATCCGGTCGCCGACCAGCTGCTCGTACTCCTTGCTCGACGCCCAGGAGACGAACTTCCAGGCGTTGTCCGGGTTGCGCGAGGCCTTCTGGATGCCCCAGGCCCAGGTGTAGAGCCAGCCGGAGGACTCCGTCTTCTCCACCGGGGCGGGGGCGTAGCCGACCTTGCCCTTGACGGGGGAGCCGTCCGCCTCCAGGGAACCGGCGGCGGAGGTGGCGTCGTACCACATGGCGACCTTGCCCTGGGTCATGTTGTTCAGGCACTCGGCGAAGCCGGACTGGGCGGCGCCGGACTCGCCGTGCTCGCGTACCAGGTCGACATAGAACTTCGTCGCCTTTCCGAACTCGGGGGAGTCCAGCCGCGCCTTCCAGTCCTTGTCGAACCAGGTGCCGCCGAAGGTGTTCACGACGGTGGTCAGGGGGGCCATCACCTCGCCCCAGCCGGGCAGGCCGCGCAGGCAGATGCCCTTCATGCCGGGTTCGGCCCCGTCCGCCCGCGCCGCGAGGTCCGCCACCTGCTGCCAGGTGGGACGGGCGGGCATCGTCAGGCCCTTCTTCTCGAACACGTCCTTGCGGTACATCAGGAACGACGACTCGCCGTAGAAGGGCTGGCCGTAGAGTCTGCCGTCCTCCCCGGTGAGGGACTGGCGCATCGGCTTGAGCACGTCCTGCTCGTCGTAGCCCGGGTCCTTCGCCAGGTAGCCGTTCATCTCGTGCAGCCAGCCGTTGCGGGCGTAGATCGGTATCTCGTAGTTGGACAGCGTGGCGACGTCGTACTGGCCGGCCTGGTTGGCGAAGTCCTGGCTGATCTTGTCGCGGACGTCGTTCTCCGGCAGGACGGTGAAGTTGACCTTGATGCCCGTCTCCTTGGTGAAGTGGGCGCGGGTCAGCTTCTGCAGCTCGACCATCTGCGGGTTGTTGACCATGAGGACGTTGATGGCGTCGCCGCCGGATCCGGCCCCGCCCGCCCCGACCCAGCAGCCGGAGAGCAGCGGGGCGAGCAGCGTCCCTGCGGCGGCCAGGGCGAGCGTGGCTCGCGGAGGCCGTCGTCGGCTCTGGGTTCGCATGGATCGCTCCTGGAATGAATGGGGAGATAAGGGGCAGCACGGGGCGTGGCTGCGCCCGGTGGGGTGCGAAAGGGGGTGGGTCAGACCCGGATGACCTGGGGTCCGAGCAGTGAGTAGCGGTGGGCCTCGGCCGCCGGCAGCAGGGTGCTCGTCACGATCGTCTCCAGGGTGCCGACCTCGGCGAACCGGCAGAAGCTGACCGCTCCGAACTTGGTGTGCACCCCGGCGAACACGGTGCGCCGGGCGGCCCGGATCGCCTGGGCCTTGACCTCGCTGACGGCCGGGTCGGGGGTGGTGAGGCCGTGCTCGCGGGAGATGCCGTTGGCGCCGATGTACGCCAGGTCGAGGACGAAGCCGGCCAGCATCTTCGTCGTCCAGTGGTCGACCGTGGCGAGGGTGCCGGAGCGGACCCGCCCGCCGAGCAGCAGCACGGACACGCTGTCGGACCCGGCGAGGGCGCCCGCGACCGGCAGGGACGCGGTGACCACGGTCAGCGGCCGGTCCCGGGGGAGTGCCTCGGCGATGAGCTGCGGGGTGTAGCCCTCGTCGACGAACACGGTCTCGGCGTCCCCGAGCAGCTCGGCCGCGGCGGCCGCGATCCGGCGCTTCTCGGGGACGTGGCTGGTGGCACGGAAGGCGAGCGTCGTCTCGAAGCCGGCGCTCTCCACGGGGTAGGCGCCGCCGTGGGTGCGGCGGAGCAGGCCGTGGTCCTCCAGGACCCGCAGGTCCCGCCGTACCGTCTCCTTGGCCACACCCAGTGCGGCGGCGAGGACGGTGACGTCGACCGAGCCGTCGCGCCGTGCGGCCAGCACGATCTCGCGCTGGCGTTCCTCCGCGGTCCTGTTCACGGCCGTCACCCGCCTTCCTGCCCTGCTGCCCGTTCGGGCCCTCGGTCGGGCCTTGGGGGAAGTTCTACAGCGGGTGTTCCACGGATGGCCAGGTCTGTTGCGCGCGGGATCCTGCCCGGATGTGCCTGTTCGGACCCGGGCGCCTGTGCCGGGATGCCGGGGAAGCCGGGCTCGTCATGGCTGGTGGGGAGGGTGTTCGGGCCCTCGGGAGCGCTGCCCGGCCGGGTCCGGGCCGTGCCCGAATGCCCGAGCGGACAGGCCCGTTCTGTGCCCGCCCGCCTGTGTGAGCCGCCTCTTTCCGGTCAGTACGGCCAGATCGGCGGGTCCGTCACGAAGTGGCCGCCGAGGTAGGCGTGCGCCTCGTTCCCCGGGTCCAGCTCGCCCTGCTCGGCGATGAGCTTCTCGGCCCAGGGCTCGGAGTCGTCCTGCGGCTCGTAGCCGAGCGCCCGGGCGGAGGTGAGGTCCCACCACAGGCGTGTGTTGGCGGAGGAGCCGTGGACGACGGTGTGGCCGACGTGCTCGGCGGTCAGGGCCGCGTGGAAGAGACGGGCACCGTCGGCGGGGCTCATCCACACCGAGAGCATGCGCACGCTGGTCGGCTCGGGGAAGCAGGACCCGATGCGCACCGACACCGTCTCCAGGCCGTGCTTGTCCCAGTAGAGCTGTGCCAGGTCCTCGCCGAAGCACTTGGACAGACCGTAGAAGGTGTCCGGGCGGCGCGGGGTGTCGACCGGGATCAGCGGGTCGTCGCCCCGGGGGCGCGGGGTGTAGCCGACGGCGTGGTTGGAGGAGGCGAAGACGATCCGGCCGACGCCCTCCTCGCGGGCGGCCTCGTAGAGGTGGTACGTGCCCTCGATGTTCGCCTTGAGGATCTTCTCGAAGGGGGCTTCCAGGGAGATGCCCGCGAGGTGGATGATCGCGTCGACACCCCGGACCGCCTCGCGCACGGCGTCCCGGTCGGCCAGATCGGCGGTGACCGCGTCGGGCGCGCCCTCGATCGGGCGCATGTCGAGCAGGCGCAGGTCGTAGCCGTAGTCCGGGAGCAGGTCCCGCATCAGGGTGCCGAGGCCGCCGGCGGCGCCGGTGAGCAGGACGGTGCGGGGAGCGGGCATCCTCGGTTCTCCTTGACTCGCCGATCGTGCACATGCGCGCACGGCATTCATATGCGTGGACACGCTAGGGAGCCATGACGGAGCCCGTCAAGTGGGCCGCGTAAGGGGCGAATCCGCTGGTGCGACGCGGGTGCGCGCGCTTGACCGGCGCGGATGCGGCGCCTTAGCGTGGAGTCGTTCAGAAATATAGACGCCAATCATGAATATGGAACCGGGAGAGCTCGTGACGTCAGCCCCTCTCGCCGCTCGACTCAACATCCCCAGCGGGCCGCTGTTCTTCCCGGTCACCGCCTACGGGCCCGACGGCTCCGTGGACCTCGACGCCTATCGCACGCACGTGCGCGACGGCGTGGCCGCCGGAGCCGCCGCCGTGTTCGCCTGCTGCGGCACCGGTGAGTTCCACGCGCTCACCCCCGAGGAGTTCGAGCGCTGCGTCCGGGTCGCCGTCGAGGCGGCCGAGGGGCGTGTGCCGGTCGTCGCGGGCGCCGGGTACGGCACCGCGCTCGCCGTGCGCTACGCCCGGCTCGCCCAGGCGGCCGGGGCCGACGGGTTGCTCGCGATGCCGCCGTACCTCGTCGTCGCCGCGCAGGAGGGGCTGCTGCGGCACTACCGGGAGGTGGCCGCCGCGACCGCCCTGCCGGTCATCGTCTACCAGCGGGACAACGCCGTGTTCACCCCGCGGACCGTCGTCGAACTGGCCCGCACGGACGGCATCATCGGCCTGAAGGACGGGCTCGGCGACCTGGACCTCATGCAGCGGATCGTCAGCGCCGTGCGCACCGAGGCCCCGGGCGACTTCCTCTACTTCAACGGCCTGCCGACCGCCGAGCAGACCCAGCTCGCCTACCGCGCCCTGGGCGTGACGCTCTACTCCTCCGCCGTGTTCTGCTTCGTCCCCGAAGTCGCCCTGGCCTTCCACCGGGCGCTCCGCACCGGCGACGACGACCTGGTGGAGAGGCTGCTGGACGGTTTCTACCGCCCGTTCGTCGAACTGCGCGCCCAGGGCCGCGGCTACGCCGTCTCCCTCGTCAAGGCCGGGGTGCGGCTGCGCGGGCTCGACGTGGGCGAGGTACGGTCCCCGCTGCACGAGCCGGCCGAGGATCATGTGAAGCAGCTCGCCGAACTGATCGAACGCGGCCACGCGCTGCTGGAGGAGGCCAAGTGAAGGCGTCCGCATTCGTCTACCCCTGGGACGTCAACGGCGACCTGGAGGCACCCGGGCGGATCGCCGCGCTCGGCGTGGCCCAGGTGACGCTGGCCGCCGCCTACCACTCCACCCGCGCCCTCACGCCCCGCCACCCGCGCCACCGCGTCGTCACCGCCGAGCACGCCGCCGTGCTGTACCCGGTGGACGACCGCTGGAACGGGCGGGAGCTGCGCCCCTACGCCGCCGGTGACTGGGCCCCCGGCGACGCCTTCGGGGAGGCCGCCGCCGCGTTCGCCGGCGCCGGCCTCGAGGTGCACACCTGGGTCGTCCTCGCGCACAACTCCCGTCTGGGCGCCGAGCACCCGCACACCTCGGTCGTCAACGCCTACGGCGACCGCTACCCCTGGGCGCCCTGCATCGCGCAGCCCGCCACGCGCGCGTACCTGACCGACCTGGCGGCGGAGGCGGCCGTCCGGCCCGGGGCCCGTGGCACCGAGCTGGAGTCCCTCGGCTGGTACGGACTGCAGCACCTGCACGCCCACGACAAGACCGGCGGCGTCGGCCTCGGGGACGCCGGGCAGTACCTGATGGCGCTCTGCTTCTGCCCGTCCTGCCGGGAGGGCTACGGCCGCCGCGGCCTGGACGCCGACGAGCTGGCGGCCGCCGTGCGCACCGCGCTGGAGCCGGTGTGGCAGGGGGCGCCCTCGGACGGGGGCTGGCCGGGCATCGAGAAGCTCCTCGGCGAGACGCTCGCGGGGGCCACGCGCGCGTACCGCGACGAAACCGCCCGCACGCTCCAGGAAGAGACCGTCGCGGCGGTCCGGGCGGCCGCACCCGAGGGCTTCCAGGTGCTGCTGCACGCGGACCCGGTGTCGTACCACGTCGGCGCCAACGCCGGCGTCGACCCCGCGCACATCCTGTCCGTCGCCGACGGCGTGGTGGTGCCCTGCGCGGGCGGCACCGGCACGCTGACGCCCTTCGCGCGGCAGGAGAGGGCGGGCGCCGTCATCGCCGCCAACTTCACCGTCGTCTCCGGCATGGGCGGCAGCCCCGGCACCCTCGCCGCCGACGCGGCCGAGGCCCGGCGGCTGGGTGCCACCGAGCTGCGGCTCTATCACGCCGGGCTGGCCTCCGACAGCGACCTGGACACGGTCCGCGCGGCCCTCGCCGGGCTCTGACGGGGGCGGTTGTCAGGGGGGCGTTGTCGAGAAGGCAGCGGTGCCGCTTCCCGGGTGCGGGGTGGTTTCGTCCGGGTTGCCGAGGGAGGGACGGCAGCGGCGCCGCCGTTCCCGCGGGGAGCGTCCTGGGGTCCTGCCGGGGGACCCCGGGGTGTCCGCTGTCGGCCTGGTCGGGGCGGGGGCGCCCGGGGCGGCTGCAGGGCCCTGCGGGGCGGGGGCGCCGAGGGTCGCTCCAGTGCCGCCTTCCCGGGTGCGGGACGGGTTGGTCCGGGTTGCCGAGGAAGGACAGCAGCGGCGCCGCCGTTCCCGCGGGGAGCGTCCTGGGGTCCTGCCGGGGGACCCCGGGGTGTCCGCTGTCGGCCTGGTCGGGGCGGGGGCGCCCGGGGCGGCTGCAGGGCCCTGCGGGGCGGGGGCGCCGAGGGTCGCTCCAGTGCCGCCTTCCCGGGTGCGGGACGGGTCGGTCCGGGCTGCCGAGGAAGGACGGCAGCGGCGCCGCCGTCACCCGTGCGGGGCGGCTTCGCGCCTGGCCCGCGACGGCGGCGGCAGCAGCGCCACCGCCGTCCCCAGCAGAGCCGCGCCCAGGCACACCAGCACCGGCCGGTGGCTCACCAGTTCCACCAGGGCCGCCCCCGCGGCCAGGCCCGCCACGTTCGGCGCGTAGACCAGCGTGTGGGCCGTGGCGGTGACCCGGCCCAGCAGCGGGCCCGGCGTCTCGCGCTGCACGGACGTCAGCGCGGCGATCAGCACGGCGGGCAGCCCCGCCCCGACCGCCGCGCTGCACACCAGCGCCACCGGGTCGGACGGCACCGCGCGCAGGGCCACCGCGAGCGCCAGCAGCGCGATGCCGTACGCCGCGAAGCACCGCGCCTCAAGGCGGCGCAGAGCCGGGCCGGACAGCAGCCCGGCCGCGACCGACCCGGCGCCCTGCACGGCGTACAGCACACCGGCGTACGCGGGGGAGTGCCCGAGGCCGTCGACGACGGCGTAGACCATCGCCCCGTTCAGGCCGGCGAGCAGCATGGTGGCGCCGCCCGCCAGGACCAGGGGACGCAGCACGGGGTGCGCCCACAGGTGGCGGATCCCCTCGGCGGTGCGCCGCCGGGTGCCGCCGTGGGGCGGCGCGGGCCTCTCCTCCCGGACGCGCAGCAGGGCGTACACGCCCGTGGCCAGCACGAACGTCGCCGCGTCCAGAAGGGCGACACCCGCGCCGCCGTACGCCGTGTACAGGCCCGCACCGGCCAGCGGGGCCAGCAGCTTCATGCCCTCGGCGGCGGTCATGCGCAGACCGTTGAAGTCGCCCAGCAGGGACGGGTCGACAGCGGTGGCGACGAGCGCCGACTCGGCCGCGTCGTGGACCACGCCCGCCGCACCGTACACGAACAGCACCGCGTACAGCAGCCACAACTCGCCCGGTGCGTCGATGCCGACGAGGGTGAGCAGCAGTCCGCCCAGGAGCAGGTTCACGCCGATCAGCAGCGGTTTGCGGCGGCCCCGGTCGGCCAGCGTGCCCAGCAGCGGTCCGGCCAGGGTCGGCAGCCACATCGCGAGCAGGCACAGCGCCGCCAGGCCGTCCGAGCCGGTGAGGTCCTTGACCCACACGCCGCAGGCCAGCCACAGGGCGGAGGTGCCGAAGCCGGAGACCACCACGCCGCAGAGGTAGAGCCCGGCGTCGCGGTCACGCAGGACACGCGCCGCGGGCCAGGTCGTTCCGGTCGTCATGCCCGGTCATCGTGGCGCTAAGGCCCGGGGGCCGGGATCGGGAGGATGCCGTAGAGACCGGGCCGCGGGGCGATGAGTTCCGCGGGCGCCGTCGGTCTGCCTCCCAGGAGACGGAACCTGGAGGAACCGCGGATGACCGACACCACCCCGACCCTCGACCTCGGACCGCAGACGGCGGTCCTGGCGCGCCTGGCCGAAGGCGTCACCGACGAGCAGTTGCGGGACCCCACACCCTGCCCGGAGTACGCGGTGCGCCACCTGCTGGGGCACCTGACCGGACTGGCCGTGGCCTTCCGCGACGCCGGCCGCAAGGACCTGGGGGTCACGACCGACACCAGCCCGGGCGACGCGCTCCCGGACATCGGCCCCGGCTGGCGCGAGGAACTGCCCCGGGTCCTCGCCGAACTGGCCGAGGCCTGGCGCGACCCGGCCGCGTGGACCGGCATGGCCCGGGCCGGAGGCGTCGACCTGCCGGGCGAGGTCGCCGGGCTCGTCGCCACCGACGAACTGGTGATCCACGGCTGGGACCTGGCCCGCGCGACCGGCCGGGCGTACGCCCCCGACCCGGCGGCGCTCCGGGTCTGCCACGACTTCCTCGCCGCGAGCGTCGACGACCCGAGCCGGGGCGAGATCTTCGGCCCCGTCGTCCCCACCGGGCCCGGGGCGTCCCTGCTGGAGCGGACGGTGGGGCTGAGCGGACGGGATCCGGGGTGGAAGCCCAGGTCGTAGAAAGCGATTGCTGTTTCTTCCGTCAGAAGCATTGACGAAACAAACGCGCCCTCCTACCGTCATCGCGTCGTACTTCGTACGTCATATATGAGACGCGATACGCGAGATCCGATACGCGATCCACCGTGACCGCGAGATCCGAGAGGCGCGCATGACCTCTGTGCCCACGCCGATCCCCTCCCGCACGCAGTACGTGCTGGAGGGGATCAAACACCGCATCCTGACCGGGCAGTTGACGCCGGGGCAGGCCCTGGTCGAGACCGAACTCGCCGCGCAGTTCGGGGTGTCCAAGACGCCGGTGCGGGAGGCGCTCAAGACCCTCGCCGGGACGGGACTGGTCGTGATGAGCCAGTACAAGGGCGTCACGGTGCGCATGGTGGACGCGGACATGGCGCGCGAGGTCTACGACGTCCGGCTGCTGCTGGAGCCCGAGGCGCTGCGGCGGGCCGTGCAGCGCGGCGCCTCCCTGGACGCCGCGCGCTCCGCGCTGACCCGGGCCGACGACGCCACCGACACGGCCGAACGCTCCCTGGCCAACCGGGAGTTCCACCGCGCCCTGTACCTGCCCTGCGGCAACCCGCTGCTCGGCCGCATGCTCGACGAGGTCCGCGACCAGGCCGCCCTGGTCTCCGCCGTCGCCTGGGCCGCCTCGCCCTCCTGGGAGCGGGAGGCCGGCGAGCACCGGGAGATCCTGCGGCTCGCCCTCGCCGGCGACGCCGACGGCGCGGCCCGCGCCCTCCACTCCCACATCGCGTCCTTCGTGCAGCGTGCCTTCCCCGAGGCCGCACTGGAACAGGAAGGTCAGGAATGAGCAGCGTGGCGTTCGAGACCCAGCGGGCGGCCCTGGCCGACGTGGTGGCGATCCCGGTGACCCCGTTCGCCGAGGACGGCTCCGTCGCGCCGGACACCTACCGGGCCCTGCTGCGCCGCCTGCTCGACGGCGGCATCGGGACCCTCACCCCGAACGGCAACACCGGCGAGTTCTACGCCCTCACCCCCGAGGAGCGCCGGCTGGTCACGGAGCTGACGATCGAGGAGGCCGGGGAGCGGGCCGTCGTCCTGGTCGGGGTCGGGCACGACATCCCCACCGCCGTCGCCTCCGCCCGGCACGCCCGGGAGCTCGGCGCGCAGATGGTGATGGTCCACCAGCCCGTCCACCCGTACGTCTCCCAGGCCGGCTGGGTCGACTACCACCGGGCCGTCGCCGAGGCCGTGCCCGAGCTGGGCGTCGTGCCCTACATCCGCAACGCGCAGCTCACCGGCGCCCGCCTGGCCGAACTCGCCGACGCCTGCCCGAACGTCATCGGCGTGAAGTACGCCGTGCCGGACGCCGCCAGGTTCGCCGCGTTCGCCCGGGACGCGGGCCTGGAGCGGTTCGTGTGGGTCGCCGGGCTCGCCGAGCCGTACGCCCCCTCCTACTTCTCCGCGGGCGCCACCGGCTTCACCTCCGGGCTGGTGAACGTCGCCCCGGCCGTCTCCCTGAACATGATCGAGGCGCTGCGCTCGGGCGACTACCCGGCCGCGATGAAGGTCTGGGAGCAGATCCGCCGCTTCGAGGAGCTGCGCGCCGCCAACGGCTCCGCCGACAACGTCACCGTCGTCAAGGAGGCCCTCGCCTCCCTCGGCCTGTGCCGCCGCGAGGTCCGGCCGCCGAGCAAGCCGCTGCCCGAGGGCGGGCGCGCCGAGGTCGCCGCGATCGCCGCGGGGTGGTCGATATGACCGGCCGGCTGAACCCCGAGGACCTCAGGAGCCACCAGTGGTACGGCGCCGAGGGCCAGTTGCGCACCTGGTCGCACAACGCCCGGATGCGCCAGCTCGGTTACGAGGCGGAGGAGTACCAGGGCCGCCCGGTGATCGCCGTGCTGAACACCTGGTCCGACATCAACCCCTGCCACGTCCACCTGCGCGAGCGCGCCGAGGCGGTCAAGCGGGGGGTGTGGCAGGCCGGCGGCTTCCCGCTGGAGTTCCCGGTGGCCACGCTCTCCGAGACGTACCAGAAGCCGACCCCGATGCTCTACCGCAACCTCCTCTCCATGGAGACGGAGGAGCTGCTGCGGTCGTACCCGGTCGACGCGGCGGTGCTGCTCGGCGGCTGCGACAAGTCGACGCCCGCGCTGCTCATGGGCGCGGCCTCGGCCGACGTACCGGCGCTCTTCGTCCCCGCGGGGCCGATGCTGCCCGGCCACTGGCGCGGTGAGACCCTCGGGTCGGGCACCGACATGTGGAAGTACTGGGACGAGCACCGCGCGGGCAATCTGACCGACTGCGAACTGCGCGAACTGCAGGGCGGGTTGGCCCGGTCACCCGGTCACTGCATGACCATGGGGACCGCGTCGACCATGACCGCGGCGGCGGAGGCCCTCGGCATGACGCTGCCGGGCGCCTCCTCGATCCCGGCCGTCGACTCCGGGCACGAGCGGATGGCCGCCGCCTCCGGGCGCCGCGCCGTGGAACTCGCCTGGACCGCGCTCAAGCCGTCCCGGATCCTCACCCGCGAGGCCTTCGAGGACGCCGTCACGACCGTGCTCGGGCTCGGCGGCTCCACCAACGCCGTCATCCATCTGATCGCGATGGCGGGACGCTGCGGCGTCGCACTCACCCTGGACGACTTCGACCGCATCGCCCGCACCGTGCCGGTGCTCGCCAACGTCCGGCCCGGCGGGCGGACCTACCTCATGGAGGACTTCCACTTCGCCGGCGGCCTGCCCGCGTTCCTCTCGCGGATCACCGACCTGCTGCACCTGGACCGGCCGACCGTCAACGGCACCCTGGGCGAGCAGCTCGCGGGCGCCGTCGTCCACAACGACGACGTGATCCGCCCCCGCGAGAACCCGGTGGCCGCCGAGGGCGGGGTGGCCGTGCTGCGCGGCAACCTCTGCCCGGACGGCGCGGTCATCAAGCACATCGCGGCCGAGCCTCACCTGCTCAAACACACCGGCCCCGCCGTCGTCTTCGACGACTACCGGACCATGCAGCGCACGATCAACGACCCCGAGCTGGACATCACCGCAGACAGCGTGCTGGTGCTGCGCAACGCCGGGCCCAAGGGCGGCCCCGGCATGCCCGAGTACGGCATGCTGCCGATCCCCGACCGCCTGCTGAAGCAGGGCGTGCGGGACATGGTCCGGATCTCCGACGCCCGCATGAGCGGCACGAGCTACGGCGCCTGCGCGCTGCACATCGCGCCCGAGGCGTACGTCGGCGGACCGCTCGCCCTGGTCCGCACCGGCGACTCGATCACCCTCGACGTCGAGGCCAGGATCCTCCAGCTCAACGTGGACGACGAGGAGCTGGAGCGCAGGCGGGCGCGGTGGACGCCGCCGCCCACCCGGTACGAGCGCGGCTACGGCGCGCTCTACAACGAGCAGATCACGCAGGCCGACACCGGCTGCGACTTCGAGTTCCTCGCCCGCCCGGGCCGGGTCGCCGACCCGTACGCGGGCTGAACGGCCGCACCACCCACGCACCTCAGCACGACCCGGCACGACCCTGCCCCGGCAGAAAGCGCTTGCCACGCAGGTACCGACGCACGACGTACCACGACGTACTGAGAACGGAGAACAGTCATGGCCCAAGCCGCAGCCGTGGCGAAACCGCCCGCGCCACCACGGCGGCGCCGTGCCTCCGCCACCCCGCGCAGGCTCCCGTACCTGCTGATCGCCCCGGCCGCCCTGCTCATGCTGGGCTTCATCGCCTACCCGGTCATCAGCGTCTTCTACTACAGCCTGCAGAACTACAACCCCACCAAGCCGTGGCGGAACGGATTCGCGGGCTTCGACAACTTCGTCCACGCCTTCACCGAGGACCCCGTCTTCTGGGACACCCTGGTCTTCAGCGCCAAGTGGGTCTTCGTCGAGGTCGGGCTCCAGCTGCTGTTCGGTCTCGCGCTGGCCCTCATCGTCAACCAGACCTTCGTGGGCCGGGGTCTGGGGCGCGCCCTGGTCTTCTCCCCGTGGGCCGTCTCCGGCGTGCTCACCTCCGCGATCTGGGTACTGCTCTACAACTCCCAGACGGGCATCACCCGTTACCTCGCGGACCTCGGCATCGGCTCCTACGGCACCAGCTGGCTCTCGGACACCTCCACCGTCTTCCCGGCGGCGGTCGTGGCCGACCTGTGGCGCGGGGTGCCGTTCTTCGCGATCCTCATCCTCGCCGACCTCCAGTCCGTCTCCAAGGACCTCTACGAGGCCGCCGAGGTCGACGGCGCCAGCCGCATCAAGCAGTTCTGGCACATCACGCTGCCGCACCTGAAGGACGCCATCATCCTGTCCACGCTGCTGCGGGCGGTGTGGGAGTTCAACAACGTCGACCTGCTCTACACCCTGACCGGCGGCGGACCCGCGGGCGAGACGACCACGCTGCCGCTGTACATCGCCAACACATCCGTCGATGCCCACAACTTCGGCTACGCGTCGGCCCTGACCACGGTGGCGTTCGTGATCCTGCTCTTCTGCTCGATGGTGTACCTGCGGCTGAGCAAGTTCGGAGGGGAGAGCAAGTGAGCGTCAAGGAAGCGACCAAGACGGCGCCCGCTCCCGTGCGCGCCGCCCCCGCACCGCCCCGGCCGGCCAAGCGCAACCGGGGTTGGGACGAGGCACCCCGCTGGCAGATCTACCTCCCGCTGGGCATCTACCTGCTCTTCACCCTCATCCCCTTCTACTGGATCCTGCTCTTCGCCCTGCGCCCGGCCGGCTCGACCTCCCTGGTGCCCTGGCCGATGACCTTCGACCACTTCGAGAAGGTCTGGACCGAGCGCAGCTTCGGCACCTACTTCGGCAACAGCGTCCTCGTCGGCGTCGCCACCCTGGTCATGACGACCCTCGTCGCCCTGGCCGGCGGCTACGCCCTCGCCCGGTTCGACTTCAGGATCAAGCGGGCGTTCATGCTCGCCCTGCTCTGCTCCCAGTTCGTGCCCGGCGCGCTGCTGCTGGTCCCGCTGTTCGAGATCTTCGCCGAACTGCAGATGATCAACTCGCTCGGCAGTGTCATCCTCGCCGAGACGGTCTTCCAGCTGCCGCTGTCGATGATCCTGATCAGCAACTTCATCAAGAACGTGCCGTACTCCCTGGAGGAGGCGGCCTGGGTGGACGGCTGCAACCGCATGACGGCCTTTCGGATCGTCGTGCTGCCGCTGCTGCGGCCCGGCCTGATCGCGGTCGGCTCCTTCGCCTTCGTCCACTCCTGGAACCACTTCCTGTTCGCCCTGATGTTCCTCAACAACCAGGACAAGCAGACCATCCCGGTCGGCCTGAACACCCTGATGAGCGCCGACAGCGTCGACCTGGGCGCCCTGGCGGCGGGCGGCATCATCGCGGCCGTGCCGGTCGTGGTCGTCTTCGCCTTCATCCAGAAGTGGCTGATCACCGGCTTCAGCGCGGGGGCGGTGAAGGGATGAGACGCGGACGACCGGCCGTCACGGCGAGCCCGCGGGGAGTGCTCCGCGTCCCCGTGCCCGCGCGGGCGCGGGACCTCGGCCGCGGCAGCCTCCCGGCGCACGACGGCTCGGCCTCCGAGGGGCCGGGCACCACCGGGGGCGCCGCCGCCGAAGCCGGCCACGTGCACAAGGTGACCGACCGGGCCGGGCTGGTCCGCGCCCTGGACGGCCGCAGCGACACCCCGAGCCTGCTCGCCATCCACAACGCCCGCGACTCCGGCAGCGAGCGCGATCCGACGGCCGACGCCGGCTGGACGACCGTCCTGCGCGGGCCGGTCGACAGCGCCGCCGCCGACCGGGCGGTGGCCCGCGGCGCGGGAGCGGGGAGGATCCCATGACCGGTCCCATGATCGACGCCATGAACACACCTGTGCCCGTCGTCCTCGCCGGCGCCCGCGGTCACGGCCGCTGGCACCTGGCGAACATCCGCCGCCTGCAGCACAAGGGCCTCGTCAGGCTGGCCGGCGTCTGCGAGCTGACGCCGCTGACCGCGGAGGAACTCGGCGACCTGGGCGCCCCCGAGCAGTCCGCCGACTTCGGTGCCCTGCTGGACTCCACCGGCGCCGGGATCGCGATCGTCTGCACGCCCATCCCGACCCACACCGACCTGGCGCTCACGGCGGCCGAGCGCGGGGTGCACCTGCTGCTGGAGAAGCCCCCGGCCCCCTCCTTCGCCGAGTTCCGCCGGATGGCCGACGGCGTCGCCGCCGCCGGGGTCGCCTGCCAGATCGGCTTCCAGTCGCTGGGCTCGCACGCCCTGCCCGCCGTCCGCGCGCTGATCGCCGACGGCGCGATCGGCACGCTGGTCGGGCTCGGCGGGGCCGGTGCCTGGGTGCGCGACGAGGACTACTTCCGCCGCGCCCCCTGGGCGGGCAAGCGGCGGATGAACGGCGTCGACGTGATCGACGGGGCGCTGACCAACCCCCTCGCGCACGCCGTCGCCACCGCGCTCGCCCTCGGCGGCAGCACCCGCGCCGAGGACGTCCTCGCCATCGAGACCGAGCTGCTGCGCGCCAACGCCATCGAGTCCGACGACACCTCCTGCGTCCGGATCACCACCGCCCAGGGCCACCCGGTCACCGTCGCCGCGACCCTGTGCGCCGAGCGGGCGGACGAGCCGTACGTGCTGGTGCACGGCAGCAGCGGCCGCATCACCTTCTGGTACAAGCAGGACCGCGTGCTGCTGCAGCGCGCGGGGCACGGCCCGGAGGAGTTCGAGCACGGCCGCACCGACCTGCTGGAGAACCTCGTCGACCACCTCACCACCGGTGCCGGCCTGCTGGTCCCGCCGGACGGGACCGGCGCCTTCATGAAGGTCGTGGAGGCCATCCGCACCGCTCCCGACCCGGCGCCGCTGCCGGACACCGCCTGGCACCGGATCCCCGGCGAGCGGCGCCGGGTGGTGCCCGGCATCGACGGCCTCGTCGCGGCCGCCGCCGACACCCTCTCCCTCTACTCCGAGCTGGGCGCCCCCTGGGCTGCGGCGGCGGAGCACCTGCCGAAAGAGGTGAGCACCAGATGACCAGCGGCAACGACACCGCGGTGCTGCGAGTGGCCGGCCGGCCGGTCGGCCGGTACGTCGCCCGGCCCGAGCTGCCCGCACGGCTCTCCCCGCGGCCCCATCTGCACCCCGTCACCACCCTGGCCGGCACGGCGGTCACCGAGCTCGGCCCCGCCGACCACGCACACCACCTCGGCGTCGGTGTCGCCGTTCCCGACGTCGAGGGGTTCAACTTCTGGGGCGGGCGCACCTACGTCCGCGACCAGGGCCCGACCGAGCTGGACAACCACGGCTCCCAGCGGCACGTCACCTTCCAGCTGCGCGACCCCGACGGCTTCGTGGAGGAGCTGCGCTGGGTCGCCGCGGGCGCTGAGCTGCTGCGCGAGCGCCGCACGGTCGCGGCCACCGAACTCACCGACCGGACCTGGGCGCTGGACCTCACCTTCTCGCTCACCAACGTCACGAGCAGCCCGCTGTCGATCGGCAGCCCCGCGACCAACGGACGCCCGGGCGCGGCCTACGGCGGCTTCTTCTGGCGGGCCCGCAAGGAGGCCGCCGCGCCGGAGGTCTTCACGGCCGACGCCGAGGGCGAGGCCGCGGTGCACGGCAGGCGTGCCGACTGGCTCGCCCTGGCCGGGTCCGGCTGGACGCTGGTCTTCGCCGGGGCCACCGAACGGACCCGGCGCGACCCGTGGCTCGTGCGGACCGAGGAGTACCCCGGGGTCGGTTCCTCGCTGGCGTACGACGAGCGGCTGCCGATCCCGCCGGGGGAGACCGTCGTCCGCCGGATCGTCACCGTCGTCGCCGACGGCCGCCTCGGCCGGGACGCCGCCGCGTCCCTCGTCCGCAAGGCGGTGAGCCCGTGACCGCCGAGACGTCCGCCGAGACCTACACCAACCCCGTCCTCGACGCCGACTGGTCGGATCCGGACGTCGTCCGTGTCGGCGACGACTTCTACCTGACCGCCTCCAGCTTCGGCCGCGCCCCCGGCCTGCCCCTGCTGCACTCCCGCGACCTGGTCAACTGGACCCTGGTCGGACACGCCCTGGAACGCCTGGAACCCGCGGCGGCGTTCGCCACGCCCCGGCACGACTGCGGCGTGTGGGCCCCGTCCCTGCGCTACCACGACGAACGCTTCTGGATCTTCTGGGGCGACCCCGACCAGGGCGTCTTCCAGACCAACGCCCCCGGCATCGAGGGCCCCTGGAGCCGCCCGCACCTGCTGAAGGCGGGCAAGGGCCTGATCGACGCCTGCCCCCTGTGGGACGAGGAGACCGGCGAGGCCTATCTGGTGCACGCCTGGGCGAAGTCCCGCTCCGGCGTCAAGAACCGCCTCACCGGCCACCGGATGCGCCCCGACGGCACCGAACTCCTCGACGAGGGCAAGGTGATCGTCGACGGTGACCGCATCCCCGGCTGGTTCACCCTCGAAGGGCCCAAGCTGTACCGGCACGACGGCTGGTTCTGGATCCTCGCCCCCGCCGGGGGAGTGGAGACCGGCTGGCAGGGCGCCTTCCGCTCACGCGGCTTCTTCGGGCCGTACGAGGAGCGGATCGTGCTGGAGCAGAAGGACACCGAGGTCAACGGACCTCACCAGGGCGGCTGGGTGCGCACCCCGTCCGGGGAGGACTGGTTCCTGCACTTCCAGCAGCGCGGCCCCTACGGCCGGGTCGTGCACCTCCAGCCGATGCGCTGGGGGCAGGACGGCTGGCCGGTGCTCGGGGACGACGGCGCCCCCGTCGCCGTGCACCGCCGTCCCGCCCTGCCGCCCCAGCCGCCCGCCGCTCCGGTCACCGACGACGACTTCCCCGGCGGACGGTTCGGCCGCCAGTGGCAGTGGACGGCCAACCCGGGCGACGGCTGGGCCACCCAGCACTCAGGGGACGGACTCCGGCTGACCTGCGTCCGCTCGGCCGACGCCCACGACCTGCGGAAACTGCCGAACGTGCTCACCCAGCGGCTGCCCGGCAAGCCCTGCACGGCCGAGGTGGAGCTGCGGCTCGACAGCGAGGAGCCCGGGGCGCGGGCCGGACTCGCGGTGCTCGGCGACGCGTTCTCCTGGATCGGCCTGCAGCGGGGCACGGACGGCACCGTGCACCTGGTGCACCGGTTCGCCGAGGGCGTCGCGGAGGCCGAGCGGGACGCCGCCCACCCGCGGCTCGCCTCCGAAGGCCGGGTCCGGCTGCGGATCGAGATCGGCGCCGGCGCCCGCTGCCGCTTCTCCGCCGACACCGGCGACGGCTTCCGGCCCTCCGGTCCGGTCTTCGCCGCGACCCCGTGGCGCTGGGTCGGCGCCCTGCTCGGCCTCGTCGCGCTCGCGCCCGCCGGACCCGGTCACGCCGGTGTCGCGACCTTCACCCGGTTCAGAGTCACGCCCTCGTAAGTCACCACGCTCGTAGGCCTGTTGGGAGCCGCAATGACGCACTTCCGTAGCAAGCGCCGGTCCGGACCGGGGCGGCCCGGCACGGTCGTGGCCGCCGTGCTCGGCCTCGTCGCCGCGCTGGGCATCGGGACGATCGGGGACGCCCGGGCGGCCGAGCCGCGGCGGACCGCGCCCGCGGCGGACCGCTGGAGCGACCGGCCGCACGGCTTCGCCTCCCTCGCCGGCGGCACCTCCGGCGGGGCGGGCGGCAAGGTCGTCACCGTCACCGACCAGGCCGCGCTCACCAAGTACGCGGCGGCCGAGGAGCCGTACGTCATCCGCGTCCAGGGCTCCCTGGACATGGACCCGTTCGGCACGGAGATACCCGTCGCCTCCGACAAGACCATCATCGGCGTCAGCGACACCGCCGAGATCGTCCACGGCGGGTTCACCCTCGGCCCCGGCACGCACAACGTGATCATCCGCAACCTCACGATCCGCGACACCGCCGTCGAGGGCGACTGGGACTGCAAGGGCACCGACTACGACGGCATCCGCCTCGACACCGCGCACCACGTGTGGATCGACCACATACGGTTCTCGCGGATCTGCGACGGCCAGCTCGACATCCGCAAGGACAGCGAGTACGTAACCGTCTCCTACAACCGGTTCACCGACAACAACAAGACCTTCGGCATCGGCTGGACCCCGAACGTCCGGACGCAGATCACCGTCGACCACAACTGGTTCCGCAACACCAAGCAGCGCAACCCGTCCGCCGACAACTGCGCCTACGCGCACCTCTACAACAACTACCTGTCCTCCCAGCTCGCCGACGGCGACCCCGTGTGGACCTACGGGAACTGGGCGCGCGGCCGGACGAGGATGGTCGTCGAGAACAGCTACTACGACGGCGTCCAGCACCCCTACCAGGCCGACGCCACCGCCGAGCTGGTGCAGCGCGGGTCGGTCCTCCGGGACACGACCGGCCGGCACGACGCCTGGGGCACGGCGTTCGACCCGCGGGAGTTCTACGCCTACCGGCTCGACCCGGCCGCCGCCGTGCCCGCGCTGGTGAAGCGGTTCTCCGGACCGCAGAAGCGGATCGGCGGACCGGTCACGCTGCACGTCCCGGGCGACCACCCGACCGTGCAGGCCGCCGTGGACGCCGTGCCCGACGGCAACGACCTGCCGGTACGGATCGACATCGCGCCGGGCACCTACCGCGAGAAGGTGGTGATCCCGGCGGGCAGGCCGCACATCGAGCTGCGCGGCACCGGACGGCACCGCTCCGACACCGTCGTCGTCTTCGGCACGCCCGCCGAGTACGGCGGATCGACGGGGAGCGCCACCGTCCGCATCGCCGCCGACGACGTCACCGCACGCCACCTCACCTTCAGCAACGACTTCGACGAGGCCGCGCACGGGCTGAAGGGCGAGCAGGCCCTGGCGGTGAAGACGACCGGCGACCGGATCGTCTTCGAGGACACGGCCTTCCTGGGCAACCAGGACACCCTGATGACCGACAGCCCGAAACCGACCACCGTCAGCCGGGTCTACATCCGCGACTCCCATGTCGAGGGCGACGTCGACTTCCTCTACGGCCGGGCCACGACGGTCGTGGAACGGTCGGTGATCCGGGCCCTGAGCCGCGGCTCGGACACCAACAACGGCTACCTCACCGCCCCTTCGACCTGGAAGGGCAACCCGTACGGGTTCCTGATCACCCGGTCGAGGATCGTCAGCGACGCCCCCGCCGGGACCTTCCACCTGGGCCGGCCCTGGCACCCGGGCGGCGAGCCCGACGCGATCGGCCGGGTGCTGATCCGTGACACCGAGCTGCCGGCCGCGATCAAGGCCTCGCCGTGGACCGACATGAGCGGGTTCTCGTGGAGGGACGCGAGGTTCGCCGAGTACCGCAATCACGGCCCGGGCGCCACGGTCACCGCCGACCGTCCGCAGCTCACCCCGCACCAGGCGCGGTCCCACACCGTCGCCGCCTACCTCAAGGGCACGGACGGCTGGGCACCCCACGCCCGTCACTGACCCCCCACACCCTCAAGTTCCGCCCATCCGGAAGAAGAAGAGAGCCGACCAATGAAGATCAGCAATCGCAGAAGCAGGCGCGCCGCCACGGCCGTCGCCCTGGGGGCCGTACTCGCGCTGACCGCGACCGCCTGCGGCGACGACGGCAGCGGGGCGGGCGGCGACAAGGGCGCCGAGGGAAGCGGCAAGGGCAAGATCGTCTTCTGGGACAACAACGGCGGTGTCCGCACCGAGATCTGGAAGGAGATCATCGCCGACTTCGAGAAGGCCAACCCGGACATCGACGTCGAGTACGTCGGGATCGCCTCGACCGAGTACCAGTCGAAGGTCGACACCGCCCTGCAGGGCGGCGGCCTGCCGGACGTCGGCGGCGTGGGCGCGGCGATGCTCGCCGGGTTCGCCGCGCAGGGCGCGCTGGAGCCGCTCGATGACCGGCTCGCCGGGTCGTCCCTGAACGGCAAGCTCAACAAGGACATGGTCGAGTCGCTCAAGGCGGCCGGCGGTGGCGACGACAAGCTGTACTCGATCCCGACCTCCGCGAACAACGGCGTGCTGTACTACCGCACCGACCTGTTCGAGAAGGCGGGGCTGCAGGAGCCCACGACCTGGGAGCGGTTCTACGAGGCCGCGGAGAAGCTGACCAACAGGGGCAAGAACGAGTTCGGCTACACCATCCGCGGGGGTGCCGGCTCCATCGCCCAGGCGCTGGACGCGATGTACGGGCAGTCCGGGATCACGTCGTTCTGGGACTCCAGCGGTGAGAAGACCACCGTCAACGACCCGAAGAACGTCGAGGCGCTGGAGAAGTACGCGGCGCTGTACAAGAAGGCTACCCCGGCCGCCGACCTGAACAACGACTTCACCAAGATGGTCGCGCAGTGGGACTCCGGCACGATCGGGATGCTGAACCACAACCTCGGGTCGTACCAGGACCATGTGAAGGCGCTCGGCGTCGACAAGTTCCGCGGCATCCCGCAGCCGACCGGGCCCGGCGGGAAGCGGGTGCAGGTGTCCAACCCGGTGGACGGCCTGGGGCTGTTCAAGAGCGGCAAGAACAAGGAAGCCGCCTGGAAGTTCATCGAGTTCGCCACGTCCAAGGCGGAGAACTCCAAGTTCAACGAGGCGGCGGGGCAGGTTCCCTCCAACACGGACGCGGCGGGGGACGCGTGGATCTCGAAGGCGGAGCCGACGAAGCTGGCCGCTGACGCGTTGTCGGACGGATCCACGACGATCGTGCAGCTGCCGTACTACCTGCCGGACTGGAACGCGATCTCCAAGGCCGACAACGAGCCGAACTTCCAGAAGGTGCTGCTCGGGAAGATGAGTGCGAAGGAGTTCCTGGACACGATGGCCGAGCAGTTGAACACCGCGCAGGAGGAGTGGAACCAGCGGAACGGGTGAGTGGCTGCCGGGTTTCGCCGTGGGACGGCCTGTGCGTTGCGGGGTGCGGGCCGTCCCGGGCCGGTCGCGCAGTTCCCCGCGCCCCTGGGGCACATACCATCCGCCGTTCGGAAGGAACTCCGCGTGTCTCTCAGCCGTAGACGAGTGGCTGCCGCCGGAATGGGCGCAGTCCCTCTCGCACTCGCGTTCGGCGGCGGCGCGCATGCGCGTGGTCGCCGCACCCTCCACATCGCCGGCGACTCCACCGCCGCCCAGAAGTACGCGGACGCCGCGCCGGAGACCGGGTGGGGAATGGCGTTGCCGTTCTTCCTCCGCAAGGACCTGGTGGTCGCCAACCACGCGGTGAACGGGCGGAGTTCCAAGAGCTTCGCCGACGAGGGGCGGCTCGCTGCCGTGCTCTCCGTGACACGGCCCGGGGATCTGCTGTTCATCCAGTTCGGGCACAACGACGCGAAGGCGGAGGATCCCGCCCGTCATACCGAGCCCTGGTCGACGTATCAGGACTATCTGCGGCGGTACGTCGACGGGGCTCGCGCCCGGGGGGCGCGGCCGGTGCTCGCCACGTCCGTGGAGCGGCGCCGGTTCGACGCGAGCGGCAAGGCCCTGCCGACGCACGGGGAGTACCCGGCGGCCATGCGGGCGCTCGCGGCCGAGGAGCGGGTCGCGCTGCTCGACCTCCAGGCGCTCTCGCTCGCCCTGTGGCAGGAGCTGGGGCCCGAGGAGACGAAGAAGTACTTCAACTGGACCGCCACCGAACAGGACAACACGCACTTCAACCCGCCGGGAGCCATCGCCGTGGCGCGGCTCGTGGCACGGGAGTCGCTGCAACGCCGGGTGCTCGGCCCGCGGGACGTGCGGCGGCTGGACGAGCCGGTTCCCGAGTCCTGGATCGGCTGGCCGCGGGCCACCTCGTAACACCCCCGACGACGCAGGAAGAGAGCCGCACCATGAACGTTCGCAAGTGTCATGATCGTGTCATTGGGAGAGCGGTGGTGCTGGCCGGCTGCACCGCGCTCGTCCTCGCCCTCACCGGCACCGGTGCCCAGGCCGGGCCCCGGGACGCGGCCCGCCAGACCCTGGCCGCCGGAGACGGCTGGGGCTCGTACGGCACGGGCACCACGGGCGGGGCCGCCGCCGACGCCGCGCACGTCCACACCGTCACCACCTGGGAACAGTTCCGGGCCGCCCTGGAGGACGGCGGGACGGCGCCCCGGATCATCAAGGTGAAGGGGATGATCGACGCCGTCTCCCAGGGCTGCGACGCGTTCGCGGCCGAGGGGTACGACCTGGGGAAGTACCTCGCCGCCTACGACCCCGCCGTCTGGGGCCACGACCGGCCGGTCAGCGGTGAGCAGGAGGAGCTGCGGGCCGCGTCCGCGGCCAACCAGGACAAGGCCATCAAGGCGAACGTGCCCGCCGACACCACGATCATCGGCGTCGGCAAGGGCGCGGGCATCCTCGGCGGCAGCCTGCAGATCAAGGGCGTCGACAACGTCATCGTCCGCAACCTCACCTTCGAGGCGCCGGTCGACTGCTTCCCGCAGTGGGACCCGACCGACGACAACAAGACCGGCGCCTGGAACTCCGAGTACGACGGCGTGGTCGTCCACGGGTCGACCCATGTGTGGATCGACCACAACACGCTCACCGACGGCCGTCACCCGGACAGTTCGCTGCCGACGTACTTCGGCAAGACCTACCAGCAGCACGACGGGCTGCTCGACGTCGTGCGGGGCTCCAACCACGTGACGGTGTCCTGGAACTCGTTCCGGGACCACGACAAGACCATGCTGATCGGCAACAGCGACAGCGCCACCGCCGACGACACGGGCAAGCTGAAGGTCACCCTGCACCACAACCGCTTCGAGGGCATCGTCGAACGGGCGCCGCGCGTGCGCTTCGGGCAGGTCGACTCGTACAACAACCACTTCGTCGTCACCAAGGACCAGAAGTGGGGTTACGTCTACGGCATCGGCAAGGAGTCCCGGCTCGTCGCCGAGCACAACGCCTTCACGCTGGCGAAGGGCCTCAGCCCGGCGAAGATCCTCAAGAAGTGGAGCGAGGCGCCGGTCACCGCGAACGCCAACGTCGTCAACGGCAGGCCCGTCGACCTGATCGCCGTGCACAACGCGGAGATCCCCGGCGAGACGCTCCAGCCGGGCGCCGGCTGGACGCCGACGCTGCGGACCCGGATCGACCCCGCGAAGGCCGTGCCCGGCATCGTCGACGCCCGGGCGGGCGCCGGACGCGTGTGCTGATCCGATCACAACGCAGCGGCCGGGGCGGGTCAGCGCCGCCTCCCGCCCCGGCCCCTTCCCTCCCCGCACATCCGCCGCACGCCAAGGAGCAGCCGCATGTCCGCGCAGCCCCACCGTTCCGTCTCCCGCCGGGGGTTCCTCGCCGCGGGCGCCGCGGCCGGCGCCGCCCTCGGCCTCGCGCCCGGGCCCGCGCGGGCCGCCGCGCGTCCGCGCCCGTTCGGCCGGTACGGCTCACCGGCCGCCCGCCGGGACCCCCGGACCCTGTACGTCCACCCCGGCGGCGCCGGTGACGTCACCACCGTCCGGGACGCCGTGGCCGCCGCGAACGGCCCCGGGTACACCCTGGTCATCGCCCCGGGCGTCTACCGGCAGACGGTCTCCGTCGACCCGGCCCGCACCGGCACGACCTGGATCGGCGCGAGCGAGGATCCGCGTGACGTGGTGATCGTGTACGACAACGCGGCCGGGACGCCCAAGCCGGGCGGCGGCACCTACGGCACCAGCGGTTCCGCCACCGCCACCGTCCAGGCCGACGGGTTCACCGCCCGCTGGATCACCTTCGCCAACGACTGGCTGCGCGCCGACCACCCCGGCGTCACCGGCACGCAGGCCGTCGCCCTCAAGGTCCAGGGCGACCGGTCGGCCTTCCACCACTGCCGGTTCCTCGGGCACCAGGACACCCTGTACGCCGACTCCCTGGCCCTCGGCGCCTTCGCCCGCCAGTACTTCGCCCACTGCTACGCCGAGGGGGACGTCGACTTCGTCTTCGGGCGGGCGACGGCCGTGTTCGAGCGGTGCCACTTCCGGACGCTGTCGCGGACCGACCTGTCCGGCGCCCCGTACGGGTTCGTGTTCGCGCCGTCGACCGCCGGGGCCAACCCGCACGGCTACCTCGTCACCCGCGGCCGCGTCAGCAGCGAGGCCCCGGACGGCTTCTACAAGCTGGCCCGGCCCTGGGTGCCCAGCTCCGACCTCACCGCCCGGCCCATGCTCACCGTCCGGGACACCTGGCTCGGCCCGGGCATCGACGCGGTCGCCCCGTACGCCGACATGCGCGCTGCCCACCCGTGGCAGAGCATGCGGTTCGCCGAGTACCGCAACACCGGCCCGGGCGCGAAGGTGACCGTCCCCGAGAACCGGCCCCACCTCACGGACGAACAGGCCCGGTCCGCGACCCGCGCCGCCCACCTCGGCGACTGGGAGCCGTGGAAGGAGAACTGCTGAGCGGGACGGCGGGGGTCGTGGACGGTCCGCTGCCCGGCTTCCACCCGGCGCTGAAGGACGCCCTGACCTTCCCGCTGGCCTGGGGCCGGTCCCCGGTCCGCGACACCCGGGCCTGGCGCCGGGCCGCCCGGGCGGCCGTCGAGCGGCATCTGCTCGTCGAGCGGCAGGACGGGGTGCCGTTCGCGCCGGAGTTCACCGGCCGCGTCCCGGGCGAGGGGTACGACCGGGAGCTGGTGACCGTCTCCCTCACCCGCTACGCACGGGTGCGCGGCGCCCTGCTCACCCCGCACGGCCGCGGTCCCTTCCCGGCCGTGCTGCTCCTGCACGACCACGGCTCCCGCTTCGACATCGGCAAGGAGAAGCTCGTCCGCCCCTGGTACGACGACACCCGCCTCGCCTCCGCCACCGCCTGGGCGGACCGCTGCTACGGCGGGCGGTTCGTCGGCGACGAACTGGCCCGGCGGGGGCATGTGGTGCTGTGCCTGGACGCGCTCGGCTGGGGCGACCGCGGGCCCCTCGCCTACGAGCAGCAGCAGGCGCTGGCGGCCGGCCTCTTCCACCTCGGCTCCTCGCTCGCCGGGCTCATGGCCCGGGAGGACGAACGGGCCGCCGCCTTCCTGGCGGGACTCGACCGGGTCGACGCCCGGCGGGTCGCGGCCGTCGGCTTCTCCATGGGCGCCTACCGGGCCTGGCAGGCCGCCGCCCTCAGCGACCACGTGGCGGCCGCCGCGAGCGTCTGCTGGATGACCGGGCTCAAGGAGGTGATGGTGCCCGGCAACAACACCCTGCGCGGGCAGTCCGCGTACTGCATGCTCCACCCCGGGCTCGCCCGGCACCTCGACCTGCCGGACGTGGCGAGCATCGCCGCGCCCAAGCCGGCGCTGTTCTTCCACGGCGGCCTGGACCCGCTGTTCCCGGCCGAGGGCGTGCGGGTCGCGTACGACAGGCTGCGTGCCGTGTGGCGTGCGCGGAACGCCGGGGACCGGATACGGGTGAAGACGTGGCCGGAGCTGGGCCACGTCTTCACCGCCCTGATGCAGGACGAGGTCCTCAGCTGGCTCGACGACGTCCTGTGAGGCTCACCGCCGTACCGGCTCGATCCCCTCAAGCGTCGGTGTCACCGGCTCGATGGAGCCGTCGGCCGTGAACTCCATGCGGTCGACCGTCGTCTCGCGGTGCATGCCGTCGCCGCCCGGCCTGCCGGGGCCGTCGAGGGCGAAGCGGTGGTAGACGACGTACCAGTCGTCGGTGCCGGGGGTGTTCACCACCGAGTGGTGACCGGTGCCGAGGATGCCGTACTCGGGCCGCTTCTGGAGGATCGTGCCGCGCTTGGTCCACGGGCCGAGCGGGGACGGCCCGGTCGCGTACGCCACGTGGTAGTTCTCGCTGCGGGTGTCGTCCTCCGACCACATGAAGTAGTACGTGCCCTTCCGCTTGATCACGAAGGAGCCCTCGCGGAAGTTCGCCGGGGTGATGTCCCGCACCCTCGACGCGTCGAACGACACCATGTCGTCGGCGAGCGGCACCACGTACCCGCGGCCGTTGCCCCAGTACAGGTAGGCCTGGCCGTCGTCGTCCGTGAAGACCGCCGGGTCGATCATCTGGCCCAGCAGCGATCCGCCCTTGGCGACCAGCGGCTTGCCGAGCGCGTCCTCGAAGGGGCCGGCGGGGGAGTCGGCCACCGCCACGCCGATCTGCTGCTCGGCGCAGAAGTAGAAGTAGTACGTGCCGTTCCGCTCGGCGATCGCGGGCGCCCAGGCGTACTTGTCGGCCCAGCTCACGTCCGGCCCGAGGTCGAGGATGACACCGTGGTCCTTCCAGTGGACCAGGTCCTTCGACGAGTACGCCTTGAACTTCGTGCCGCTCCAGCCCTGGAAGCCGTCGGTCGTGGGGTAGATCCAGTAGCGGCCGTCCAGGCGGTGCACGTCGGGGTCGGCGTTCAGGCCGGGCAGCAGCGGGCTGCGGGTGCGGACCGCCTCGACCGTCCAGGTCCGCTTGGTGCCGTCGGCGGCCGTGACCGTGTACGTCCGCGGCCTGCGGAAGTCGCGGCGGGTGCCCGACGTCGGGCTCAGCGTGGCGCCCTCACCGACCCACAGCTTCGGGGCGAGACGCCGCAGGTCGGCGCCCGGCTCCATCGGCAGCACCACCTTGGAGGCGCTGTCCGTGACGATCGCGTACCCCTTCTGGTGCCTGGCCGTCGCGTCCACCACCGAGGTGGGCGTGGCCGGGTACGCGGCCAGCAGACGGTCGTACTCCTGCTGCGTGACCGGCAGGACCGTGCCGTGCCGGGGGCTCGCCGGGAGCTGGTAGTCCGTCGACGGGGTCCACCGGCCGGAGGCGAGGTCGGTGGTCTCGAAGGGGAGGTAGCCACGGCCGCCGTACTCGTCGATGAACAGGTACCACTTCTTCTCGGTGTTCGACTTGAACACCGTCGGCCCCTCACCGCGGTCCATCGCGCCCTTGCCGATGCAGTCCGCCACGAAGTCGTACCTCGTCGACGTCAGCGAGGCCGACTTCTCGCCGGTGATGAACTTCGAGCAGGGGCCGGCGGAGCCGGGGTCACGCTCGTCCTTGGTGTAGCGGTAGTACTCGTCCCCGTACTTCACGACCGTGGAGTCGATCACCGAGTACCCCGGGTCGTTCCAGATCTCCGGCTCGCTGAAGGTGCGGAAGTCCTTCGTCGTCGCGTACAGCATCTTGTTGTACGTGTCGCCCTTGTGCTCCGGGTCGTCGTCGGCGTACAGCTTCGACGCCCAGAAGACGACATAGGAGCCGAGTTCGTCGTCCCAGTAGGCCTCCGGGGCCCAGGTGTTGCCCGCGTTGTCCGGGGAGACCCGCACCAGGCGCTGGTCGGTCCAGTGGACCAGGTCGGTGGACTCCCACACCATGATCGACTTGCTGCCGTGCCGCTGCACCTGGTCCCAGCTGCCGCTGGAGTTGCGGTACATCCGCAGGTCGGTGGCGATCAGGTAGAACTTGTCGCCCTCCGGGGAGCGGATGACGAACGGGTCGCGCAGGCCCTTCTCGCCGGTCGTGGAGGTCAGGACCGGCTTGCCGGCGTTCAGCTCGCGCCAGTGCAGCGGGTCGTTGCCCCGGCTGAGGGCGTAGCGGATCTGCTCGCCGTCGGCGGTGCCCTCGCCCGTGAAGTAGGCGAAGAGGTATCCGGCGTACTCGGGCTGCTTCACGGGTGGGGCTCCGGGGCTGCGGTGCTGTGCGGGGCCGTCAGGAGGGTCAGCAGGAGGCCGGTCAGGGCGAGGAACGGGAGCAGGAGCGTGCGGGCGATGCGGGGGCGCATGACACTTCCTGTCGGAGTCTGGGGGATTCTGTTGGATAGCGGCCCTCGGAGTGTCACCGGACGGGAGCAGGGCGTCAACGGGTGTGCGTGAGGCCGGTGGTCCGGAAACTTTCGAAACGTGCCGGGCGCCGTCCGGGCGCCGCGCACGCGCACACGACGACGCCCCCGCCGGGTGCGAACCGGCGGGGGCGTCCCGCGAACCGGCCGAGGGGGGCTCGGCCGGTGCCGTCCGACCGTCCGGAGGGGGGCTCCGGAGGGTCGTGGTGCCGGACGTCCGGCTGGGGGGCCGGACACCGGCGTCCGGCCGGGCCCAAGGGGGGACCGGGGCCGGCCGGAGTCACAGGGGGCAGGCCCTACTGGTAACTGATGTCCGAGGCCTTGAACTTGCAGGTCTTGCCGTCCGGGCCGGCCGGCTTCAGCTCCGTGGGCTCCTTGCCCGTGTTGTTGCCCTCGAAGCGCACACAGGTCTTGACCTTCTTCTTGCTGTCGCCGTGGATGCGGATCCGCGACAGCGTGGCCGTGTCACCGTAGTTGGCGTTCACCCCGACGATCGAGTTCATGGGCGCGGTCACGTCGACGTCGTCCAGCACGATCGTGCGCTTGTACTGCGTCTTGCAGTTGCCGCAGGAGCGGACCAGCTTGCCGGCGTTCTGCACCTGGAAGCCCGAGACGTTCAGCGTGCCGGCGCCGTTGAACTGCAGCACCTTGTCGTCGGCGTTCCTCGCACCGCCGCCGATCACCTTGTACACCGCCGAGGAGGACTTGCCCTTGAAGCTGGCCGCGTCCTCGCCGACGTCCGTCCACCACACGTTCTGCAGCGTGCAACTGCCCTTGCAGTGCACGCCGTCGGCGGCCGGGGTGCCGATGATGACGTTCTTCAGCACCGCGCCGTCGGCGAGCTCGAAGAGGGGATCCTGGCCCTCGTCCTGGCTGTCACCGCCGAGCGCGCCGGTGCCGTAGAACATCTTCATCCCGCCGTCGCGGACACCGGAGACCGCGATGGTCTCCGACACGGGCGTCTTGCCCTTGTCCGTGGGCCAGGAGGACGCGGCGCCCGCCGTCGACAGCATCGACGTCGTGATGACCGCCGCTCCGGTGATGCCCAACGCCGACACCCCGGCGATCACCGCCCGCCGCTTGGTGACCCGGCGGCGGTGGCGGACGCGCTGTTCTGCTGGTGCAGTCATGTACCGATTCCTCAGATGGGTGGTGACTCTTGCGCGAAGTGGTCGCCACCGGTGAGGAAAGGGTTGCCGCGTCCTCCGGTTTTTTTCACGAGTCGTCCTCGCCGCCGTCCACGGCGGCGAAACCACCGCCGACCGACAGCTGCCGGGAACCGGCCGCAGCCGTCACCGAGTAGCGGTCCGCGCCCGCGTCCCGGCCCCCGCGGTCGTGGTCGTACTGCCCGGCGAACACCCACTCGCCCGCCGGGACCGTACGGTCCTCCTTGAGCGTCCAGGTGTAGACGAGGAAGCCGTCCTCCTCGGCGACCGTGAGCGTGAAGTCGCCCTCGGGCAGGGAGCGCCAGGCGCCCGCTTCGGAGACACCGCCGGTCTGCGCGATCCGCAACCGCACGGTCAGCGCGGTCAGTTGCTCGCGGTTCTTGAGGGTGACGTTGCTCTGCGCCCAGAAGTCGTTGCTGTGCGGGTCGACCGAGCCGTCCGACCACAGCGGCCCGTCCTCGGTCGCGGCCGGCGTCCGCTGCGGGGCGGAAGGGCTCGGCGGGCGCGAGGGCGGCGGGCTCGACCGCCGCTCCTCGGGCGAGCTGCTCGGCGCGGGGTCCACCGGCGGTGCGGGCGCCCGGCTCGTCGCCCGCGGCGACGGCGTGGGCGTCGGCGACGTCGCCACCTCCCGCTGCCGCGGGGCGGCCTCCTCCTTCACCGCGGAAGCGACCGCGTACCCGCCTACCGCCAGCACCCCCGCCACCGCGGCCGTCGCGCCCGCCACCCGCAGCCAGCCGACCACCGGCGGACGCGTCGCCCGATGGCCGGAAGCGGCCGGACCGGTCATCCCGCGCTCGACCCGGGCCAGGATCCGCTCCCGGTCCGGCTCGTGCCCCCCGGCCGCCTCGTGCAGCCGGGCGCGCAGCTCCTCGTGCACGTCCCGCCGCATCGTCATCGGTCCCTTCCTCCGCCCTCACCGGTGCGCACCCCTTCCACGGCGGGTGAGCAGCGGGGAGCGCCCAACGCCGCGTGCATCCGCTGCGGCACCCCCTGCGTACCCAGCAGCCGCTGGAGTTCGGCCATCCCCTTCGAGGTCTGGCTCTTCACCGTACCCACCGAGACGCCGAGGGCGAGCGCGGTGTCCTTCTCCGAGAGGTCGAAGGCGTGCCGCAGCACCACACAGGCCCGTTTGCGGAACGGCAGCCTGCGCAGGGCCTCCCGGACGTCGACGACGCCCGCGACGTCGGGGTTCTCGGTCCGCTCCTCCCGCTGCGACCAGAACAGCGCGACGCGCCGCCGCTCGCGCACCGCGCTGCGGATGCGGGTACGGGCCAGGTTGGCCACCACTCCGCGGGCGTACGCCGCCGGATGGTCGGCCGCGCGCACCCGGTCCCAGCGGTGCCACAGCGCCAGCAACGCGTCCGCCGCCAGGTCGTCGGCGGTGTCCGGTTCGCCCGTCAGCAGGAAGGCCAGCCGGGACAGTTCGGCGTAGTGGCGCTCGAAGAAGGCGTGGAACTCCACGGAGGCGGCGTCGTCGACGACTGTGCCCACGGGCGACCTCTCCTCGCAGCGGCGCGGGCACTCCCGGACGGGGGCGCCCTGTGAGTGTCATGTAGATGACATGTGATCGTCCGGAGGGGACCCGGACGAGATCCGGAAGCGTAGCAGCGATCCCGGAATGGTTCGTACGGAGCTTCGAACGGCGTGTGGCGGGCCGGACTCTGATTCCGTAACACGGAGAAAACCCGAACCGGGTTCAGCACGGGCACAATCCGGCCAGCATCCGCACACAGATCACCCGGCACCGAGGAGCACGCACGATGTCCGAACCGCAGCAGGTCACCGACCGGCCGGCCGCCGGCCCGCCCCCGGCCCACAGCGTCGACCGGTTCTTCCGGATCTCCGAGCGGGGCTCCACCCTCGGCCGGGAGATACGCGGCGGCTTCGCCACCTTCTTCACGATGGCCTACATCCTGGTCCTGAATCCCATCATCCTGGGCAGCGCGAAGGACATATCCGGGCAGCAGCTGGACGCCGTCCAACTCACCACCGCCACCGCCCTGGTGGCCGCCGTCATGACGATCATCATGGGCGTCGCCGGCAACCTCCCCCTCGCGCTGGCCGCCGGACTCGGCCTGAACGCCGTGCTCGCCTTCCAGATCGCCCCGCTGATGAGCTGGGACGACGCGATGGGCCTGATCGTCCTCGAAGGCCTGCTGATCTGCGTGCTGGTGGTGACCGGGCTGCGCGAGGCCGTCATGCACGCCATCCCCCAGCCGCTGAAGCAGGCGATCAGCGTCGGCATCGGCCTGTTCATCGCCTTCATCGGCTTCGTCGACGCCGGGTTCGTCAGCCGCATCCCGGACGCCGCCAACACCACCGTGCCCGTGCAGCTGGGCGGCACCGGCACCCTCACCGGCTGGCCGATCCTCGTCTTCTGCCTCGGCGTGCTGCTGACGGTCGCCCTGCTCGCCCGCAAGGTCAAGGGCGCCATCCTGATCAGCATCGTCACCATGACGGCCGTGGCGATAGTGATCAACGCCACGGCCGACATCAAGTCCTGGGGCCTGACCACACCGTCCTGGCCCGACCGGATCGTCGACGCGCCCGACTTCGGACTGCTCGGCGACTTCGACCTGTTCGGCGCCTTCAGCGCTCCCGGCGTCGGCGTCGTCACCGTCGTCCTGCTGGTCTTCACGCTGATCCTGTCCGACTTCTTCGACACCATGGGCACGGTCGTCGGCATCAGCGCCGAGGCCGGTCTGCTCGACGAGGAGGGCAAGGTCCCGAACCTCGGCCGGGTGCTGCTCATCGACGGCGCCGCCGCCGTCGCCGGCGGAGCCGCCTCCGCCTCCTCCGCGACCTCCTACATCGAGTCCGCGGCCGGCGTCGGCGAGGGCGCGCGCACCGGCTTCTCCAACCTGGTCACCGGCGGCCTGTTCGCCCTCGCCCTGTTCCTGACGCCGCTGCTGACCATCGTCCCGCTGCAGGCGGCCGCCCCCGCCCTGGTCGCCGTCGGGTTCCTGATGATGACCCAGGTCAAGCACATCGACTGGGACCGCTACGACATCGCGGTCCCCGCGTTCCTCACCATCGCCGTGATGCCGTTCACCTACTCCATCACCAACGGCATCGGCGCCGGCTTCCTCGCCTACGTCGTCATCAAGACCGTCCTCGGCAAGGCCAGGGAGGTGCACTGGCTGCTGTGGGCGACCTCGGCGCTGTTCCTCGTGTACTTCGCGATCGATCCGATCGAGCAGCTCCTGGGAGCGAAGTAAGCGAAGTAAGCGAAGTGAGCGAAGCAGGCGAAGCGACGGCGAAGGGCCGCCCCCGGGGGGAAGGGGGCGGCCCTTCGCTCGTACAGACGCCATTCGCCCGGCCGGGGTTCAGTCCTTCAGCGCCGCTTCCATCATCGCCTTCGCGACCGGCGCCGCGAGCCCGTTGCCGCTTACCTCCGAGCGGGCCGCGTCCGACTGCTCCACGACCACCGCCACGGCGACCTCCTTGCCCGAGGCGTCGGACTTCCCGTACGAGGTGAACCAGGCGTACGGCACCTGGCTGTTGTTCTCGCCGTGCTGCGCCGTACCCGTCTTGCCGCCCACCGTCGCGCCCGCAACCCGCGCGTTCGTGCCCGTGCCCGTCTCCACGACCGTCCGCATCGCCGACTGCAGCTGCTCGGCGGTCGAGGCGGAGACGATCTCCTCTGAACCCGCCTGGTCGTCGTAGTCCTGCAGCACGTCACCGCCGCTGTCGGTGATCTGCGAAACCATGTGCGGAGCGACGAGCTTGCCGCCGTTGGCGATGGCCGCCGACACCATGGCCATCTGCAGGGGCGTGGCGGTGACGTCGAACTGGCCGATGCCCGTCAGGGCCGTCTCCGACGGGTACATGTCGGAGGGGTACACGCTGGTGTAGGCCCGGACCGGCACGTCCTGCTCGTCGTCGTTGAAGCCGAACCTCTCGGCCATCGCCCTGACCTTGTCCTCGCCGAGCTTCACGGCCATCTTCGCGAAGACGTTGTTGCACGAGTACTCCAACGCCGTGCGGATCGTGGCGTTGGTGCAGGGCGCGTTCGGGTTCTCGTTGGTCAGCTGCCGGGTGGTACCCGGCAGGGTGTACGGGTCAGGGCTGTCGGTGCGCTCGTCGACCGACGAGTACAACCCGTCCTCCAGCGCCGCGGCGGCCACGACCAGCTTGAACGTCGAACCGGGCGGCAGCGGCTGCCGCAGCGCGCGGTTGGTCAGCGGCTTGTCCGGATCCGCGGTGAGCTTCTTCCAGGCCGCACCCGCCGTGTTGGCGTCCGTCAGCGACGAGGGGTCGTAGGACGGCGTCGACACGACCGCCAGGATCCTCCCGGTCCGCGGGTCGACGGCGACGGCCCCGCCCTTCTTGCCGCCGAGCGCGTCGTACGCCGCCTTCTGCACGTCCGGGTCAATCGTCGTCACCACGTTGCCCGGGTCGGCCCGCTGGTCGGTGAGCGTGTCCAGCACCGACTTCAGGCGGCTGTCCGTGCCGTTGAGCAGGTCGGTGTAGATGCCCTCCAGCTGGGTCGGCGCGTAGGCCTGTGACGCGTATCCCGTCACCGCCGCGTACAGCGGGCCGTCCGCGTACGTGCGCTTGTACCTGAGGTCGCCCGTCTTCGTCGGGGCCGAGCCGGTGACCGACCGGCCGCCCACGATGATGTTCCCGAGCGGCGCCGAGTACGTCAGGATCGCGTTCCGCCGGTTGTCCTTGTCGTCTGCCAGCGCCCGGCCCTCGTAGAACTGCACCCAGGTCGCCCTGACCAGCAGGGCCAACACCAGCAGCAGTGTGAAGACCGATGCGCGCCTGATCGTCTTGTTCATACCGAACTGGAAGACGAATCGCGCGGGGCGGATCGTTCCCGTCCGTCCGGATTCACCTCCGCCCGCCCCGTTTTCTCATCCGCCGTTCAGGAAGCCCGCCTCGTACGCCGCGATCACCGCCTGCGTCCGGTCCCGGGTGCCCGTCTTGGCCAGGACCGCCGCGACGTGCGACTTCACCGTGGCCGGGCCGACCTGGAGCCGGCGCGCGATCTCCGCGTTGGTCAGGCCCCGCGCCATGTGCCGCAGCACGTCCCCCTCGCGCGCCGTGAGCTTCGCCACCCACGCGGGCGGGGCCGGGTGCGCGCGGGCGTGCTCGGTCGCCAGGGTGCGCACGGCCGCCGGGAAGAGCAGGCTGTCGCTGCGCGCCACCAGCCGGACCGCCTGCACGAGCGCGTCGGCGTCGGCCCGCTTCAGCAGGAACCCGGCGGCCCCGGCGCGCAGCGCGTCGTACACATAGGAGTCGTTCTCGAACGTCGTCACGACGACGATCCGGGGCGGCTCGGCCAGGGTGGCCAGGATCTGCTCGGTGGCACGGATGCCGTCGATCCCCGGCATCCGGACGTCCATGAGGACGACGTCCGGACGCAGGTCCCGCACGAGGGAGACGGCCTCCGCGCCGGTGGCCGCCTCGCCCGCCACCTCCAGGTCGGGCTCGGCGGAGAGGATGGCGCGCAGCGCGGTGCGGACCATGCGCTCGTCGTCGGCCAGGACGACGCGGATCGGGCTCGGACGGGTCATGCGGGTCCCTTCAGCGGCAGGCGTACGTGCAGACGGAAGATCTCCCCGGCCGGTCCGGTGGTTCCCGCCGTCATCGTGCCGCCCAGCAGCCTGGCCCGGTCCGCGATGCCCCGCAGGCCGTGGCCGCCGCCGGGCCGGGAGGACACCGGCCCGGTCACCGGGTTCTCCACGGTGATCGTCAGCTCCCCGTCCGCCACCCCGATCCGCACGTCCACGGCGACCTGCTCACCGGCGTGCCTGAGGGCGTTGCTCAGCCCCTCCTGCACGATGCGGTAGGCCTCGCGGGACACGAGCGGGGGCAGCGCCCCGAGGCCGGCGGCGACCGTGGCGGACACGCGCTGCCCGCCCGCCCGGGTCCGGGCCAGCAGGCCGTCCAGGTCGGCGGCGAGGGTGGGCGCCGGCGCCGTGCCCGGACCGCCGCCCTCGCGCAACACGCCCAGCACGGCGTCGAGTTCGCCCACCGTACGCCGGGTCGTGTCCTCGATCGCGGCGAGGGCCTCACGCACGAACTCCGGGTCGGAGTCGAGGACCCGGCGGGCCGCGCCCGCCTGCAGGGTGACCGCGCTCAGCGCGTGCCCGACGGAGTCGTGCAGCTCCCGCGCCAGCCGGTTGCGCACGGCGAGGTCGGCGGCGCGTGCCTCGGCGGCGGCCAGCCGGTCCTGCGGCGTGGGCCCCAGCAGCCTCGGCGCCCAGTGGGCCAGCAGGGCGCCGCAGCCGGCCGCGCAGCCCGCCAGGGCCGCGAGCGAGACCAGGCCCACGACCGGGGCGAGGGCCAGCGCCCAGGTGTGGTCGAGGACTTCGGGCAGCCCGAGCCGGGTACCGCGCAGTCCCGCGAAGACCGGCAGCGCGATCAGCACGGCGGCGAACGGCGGCAGGGCCAGCGACATCCCCGCGATGATCCCGCCGACCCCGAGGTGCAGCGTGAACCAGGCCGCCGTGCGCCCCTTCTCACCGCGCGTGCGGGCCGGTTCGAAGGCGAGCCGCTCCGCGTCGACCCCGCACAGCCAGCGCACGGCGGCGGCCTCCAGCGGCCGGGTCAGCGGGAACAGGGACGTGACGGCGGCGATCGGCAGTCCCACACCGAACGAGGCGAGCTGGAGCGGGAAGGACCCGAAGACGTTCCGCGATCCGGTGACCGGGCCGATGACCGCCTCCCCGACCAGGACATAGGGCATGGCGAGCGCGCCGCCGAGGATCAGATGCACCCAGCGCAGCCGCGCCCGCCGGCCGAACAGGAACCGGGCGGCACCCCTCACGCCGTCCGCCGCGCGGACCCGGCCGCACGCTCCGCGAAGAAGTAGGCGCCGAGGGCCGCGACGAGGAAGCCGGAGAGCATCTGCCCAGCGTAGGCGAGGTTCATCAGCGGCGTCGGCCGGTCCGCGATGTCCTCGACACCGCCGAGGGAGGCGAGCGAGAGCCAGCCGCCCCAGCAGGCCACGGCCCCGGAACCGACCCAGGCCAGGCCCAGCGGCACGGCCACGGGCAGGGCCCGGCCGCGCCGGAAGGCCAGGGACAGCCCTCCCGCGACCGCCGCCAGCAGGAAGCACACGAAGACGGCCTCCAGGACGTGGAAGTCACCGGTGCGCCCGGCGGCCCGCCCGGCGCCGAGCCCGGCGGTGCCGCCGCAGGCCCACAGCAGGTGCAGGGTGAGCGGCGGCAGGGCGGCGACGGCGGCGGCGACGGCGAGGGCGCGATGGGCCGGTCCGAGGTCGCCGACGGGCAGCTCCCACACCCGCCCGCGCCACAGCCGCCCCCAGCGGTCCCGCGCGTGGAGCGCGAACAACCCGCCCAGGGCGAGGCCCTGGAGGATGAACCCCGAGTACACGACGGCGAACACCCACTCCGCCAGGAAGGGCTCCCGCCCCGCCGGCCGCGCCCCGCCGCCGCCGAACGCCCGCACGACCAGCTGTGCCGGGAAGCCCGCCATGATCGGCGCGAGCAGCCCGGTGGCGACCCAGACCGGGAACGCGAGCAGCCACGCGGGCACCCTGAGCCCCCACGGCCGGGTCAGCACCAGCGCCAGCACGATCACCGCGCTGTCCAGCAGCACGGAGAGGGCGTTGATCACGGCCGTGGTGAGGCGGTCGTCCAGCATCGCGCTGCCCGCGGGGATCCCGAGGTGACTCCCGGCGATCCAGGCGGCCTTGAGCCCGAGGTAGGGCAGACAGGAGACGACGGCGACGGCACGGAGGATCCGCCGGGTGCGGCCGGGACCGGCAGTGGTGCGCGGAGCGAGCGACTGCGTCATGCGCCCAGGCTCCCGTGGCGAAGCCCGCGGCCACCTCCTGCGCGCCGACGATCCGTCTCCGCCGCACGGGGGAGACCGTCCCGCCCGGCTCAGCCCTCCAGGACCAGCACCGTCTCGTCGGTCTCGGCGCCCCGCGCCTGCGCGTAGCCCCTGGCCGAGGCCACCGCGCGGAACCCGCACTTCTCCAGCACCCGCAGCGATCCCGCGTTGTCCGCGGCCGCCCGGGCGTACAGCGGACGCTCGGGCACCTCCGTCAGCAGCGCCCGCAGGGCGGCCGTGGCCAGGCCCTTGCCCCAGTACGCGCGGTCGATCCAGTACGTCACCTCGCGCTCGCCCGGCACCCCGTACACCGCCGCGCTGCCGACCACGTCACCGTCGGCCAGCACCGTGCGCACCACGTCCGAGGAGGAACGGATCCGAGCCCAGTGGGCGTCGAAGGCGTCCCGGTCGGACGGATCCGCCGGGGTGAAGGCCGCCATGCGGAGCGACTCGGGGTCGTTCAGCTGCCGGAAGAAGACCGGCAGGTCGCTGTCGTGGACCGCGCGCAGCTCGACGTTCATGCCTCAGAGCCTACGGGTGGCCAGGGTCAGCCGGTCCCGGGCGTCGAACAGCGCGTCCTTCACCAACTGCTCGTGCGCCGGCGTCAGCCGGGCCACCGGCACCGAGCAGCTGATCGCGTCCCGCGCCGGGGTGCGGTAGGGGATGGCCACGCCGAAGCAGCGCAGCCCCAGCGTGTTCTCCTCGCGGTCCACGGCGAAGCCCTGCTCGCGCACCTGGTGCAGCTCCTCGATGAGCTTCTCCCGGTCGGTGATCGTGTTCTCGGTCAGCCCGGGCAGCGTCTCCGGGAGCATCTTGCGGACCTGCTCGTCGGAGTAGGTGCTCAGCAGCGCCTTGCCGAGGGACGTGGAGTGCGCGGGCAGCCGGCGGCCGACCCGGGTGAAGGGGCGCAGGTAGTGCTGCGACTGGCGGGTGGCGAGGTAGACGACGTTGGTGCCGTCGAGGCGGGCGAGGTGGATGGTCTCCGTGGTGTCGTCCGAGAGCCGGTCCAGGGTCGGCCGGGCCGCGGCGACGACCTCGTCGCCGTCGATGTACGACGTGCCCACCAGCAGGGCCCGCACCCCGATGCCGTAGCGGGTGCCCGTGGCGTCCGTCTCCACCCAGCCCAGCTCGACGAGCGTGCGCAGCAGCATGTAGAGGCTGGACTTGGGGTAGCCGACGGCCTCCTGGACCGCCGCGAGCGAGTGCATACCGGGACGCCCGGCGAAGTATTCGAGCAGTTCAACCGTGCGTACCGCGGACTTGACCTGCGCCCCGCCGCCCGTCTCGCCAGCCGACATCGCCCTTGACCCCTTCGTTCGACGGGAAATAGTCTCCGAAGCGTATTCATCATCAGAGACAGCGTTCAGTATATCGAACGCCCCTGGTGGATGACCCAGTACTGCGGCATTACATGTGTGGAGGGACCCGCGGTGGCAGCAGCACCAGTCTGGAGTGTCGACCCCCGAACCGGGAAGCAGCGCGAGCAGGTTGCGGTGGAGGCCACAGCCCAGGAGGTGGACGCCGCCGTCCGTGCCGCGCACGAGGCGCGCGGTTCGCTCGCGGACCGTACCGTCCGCGCGGCCTTCCTGCGCGCCGCCGCCGAGGAGCTTCAGGCGGCCAAGGACGGACTCGTCGAGACCGCCGACGCCGAGACCGCGCTCGGCCCGGTCCGGCTGACCGGCGAACTCGCCCGCACCTGCTACCAGCTGCGGGCCTTCGCCGACATCGTCGACGAGGGCGCCTTCCTCGACGTCGTCATCAACCACCCCGACGACACCGCCACCCCGCCGATCCCGGACCTGCGCCGCTACAAGGTGCCCCTCGGCGTCGTCGCCGTCTACTCGGCCTCGAACTTCCCCTTCGCCTTCTCCGTCGCCGGCGGCGACACCGCGAGCGCCCTCGCGGCCGGCTGCCCCGTCGTGGTCAAGGCCCACCCCGACCACCCGGCCCTGTCCGAGTACGTCGCCAAGGTGCTGCGCCGCGCCGCCGCCCGGCACGACATCCCCGAGGGCGTCGTGGGCCTGGTCCACGGCTTCGAGGCCGGCGTCGAGCTGATCAAGCACCCACTGGTCGCGGCGGCCGGCTTCACCGGGTCCGTGCGCGGCGGGCGGGCCCTGTTCGACGCGGCGGCCGCCCGCCCCGTGCCGATCCCGTTCCACGGTGAGCTGGGCTCGCTGAACCCGGTCGTCGTCACCGAGGCCGCCGCCGCCGAGCGCGCCGAGGCCATCGGCTCGGGCCTCGCCGGTTCGATGACGCTGGGCGTCGGCCAGTTCTGTGTGAAGCCGGGCCTCGTCCTCGCGCCCTCCGGCGCCGCCGGTGACGCCCTGCTCAAGTCGCTGACCGACGCCGTCAGCGACACCGACGCCGGGGTCCTGCTCGACCACCGCATGCGCGACAACTTCGTCGCCGGTGTCGCCGAGCGGGCCGAACTGCCCGACGTCGAGTCGCCGGTCACGCCCGGCGCGGGCGGCGAGCACACCGTCAGCGCGGGCTTCCTCACCGTCCCCGCGAGCAGGCTGGCCCAGGAGGGCGAGCACGACCTGCTCCTGGAGGAGTGCTTCGGGCCGGTCACCGTGGTGGCCCGCTACGAGGACGAGACCGAGGTCAAGGCCGTGCTGTCGCGGCTGCCGGGCAACCTGACCGCGACGGTGCAGCTGTCCGAGGAGGAGGCCGCGGGCCAGGGCCGTGGCGCCGAGCTGCTGCAGGAACTGACGCCGCTGGCCGGGCGGGTGCTCGTCAACGGCTGGCCGACGGGGGTCGCGGTCGCGCCCGCGCAGCACCACGGTGGGCCGTACCCGGCGACGACGTCGACGTCCACGTCGGTGGGCGGCACGGCGATCGAGCGGTGGCTGCGGCCGGTCGTGTATCAGAACGCCCCGGAGGCGTTGCTCCCGGCGGAGCTGCGGGACGAGAACCCGCTGGGGCTGCCGCGGCGGTTCAACGGGCGGCTGGAGCGCTGAGCGCCGCGGGGGTGCGGGTGGATCGCGGGCTGCCGGTACGTCGTGGCCGTTCGCGCAGTTCCCCGCGCCCCTGAAGGGCGCGTCTGGAAGAGTGGGCCGAATGGATCTCGAACTTCCCGAACTGCCGTTCCCGCTGCGCTCCTACGGGCCCGAGGCGCACTGGTCCTACGAGGACGGCGTGCTCACCGGGTGGGCCGGGGCGCGGCAGGACCGGTTCGTGCCGCCCACCGGGGAGGGGCTGGACCCGGCCTCCGACGCGCCGCGGCTGCTGGGGGCGCCCGAAGGGGACTTCCAGCTGATCGCCAGGGTCACGGTCGGGTTCGCAGCGGCCTTCGACGCGGGGGTGCTCTACGTCCACGTGGGCGAGCGGGCCTGGGCCAAGCTCTGCCTGGAGTACTCCCCGGACGTCCCCACCGTCTGCACGGTCGTCACCCGCGGCCACTCGGACGACGCCAACTCCTTCACGGTGGACGGCAGTTCCGTCTGGCTCCGGGTGAGCCGCACCGGCCGCGCCTTCGCCTTCCACGCCTCCCGCGACGGTGAGCGCTGGACCTTCGTCCGCCTCTTCACGCTCGGCGAGGAGAAGGAGACGGGCGCGGCCCTGGTCGGCTTCATGACCCAGTCCCCGATGGGCGAGGGCTGCGCGGTGACCTACGACCACATCGCGTTCCGGCACCGGTGGCCGGACGACCTGCGCGACGGCAGCTGAGGGCGGACCGGGAACCGCCCTGTGTGCCGGGCACGTCCTCCGGTCCATGATCAGGGACAGAGTGACCCCCGGCCGGGTGATCCGTACGGTGCTGCCCGCCGAGGTGGAGCAGGTCGTCGCGCTGCACGCCCGGGCCAGGGCGACGTACTACCCGGACGGGGTGCCGCAGGACGGCACCGACTGGCTCGCCGCCTGGCACAGCGCCCTCACCCGGCCGGACGGACGGGTGCTGTGCGTCGTGGAGGCGGGGCGGATCGCCGGCCTGGCGTCCTTCCGCACCCCCGACGACGCTCCGCCGGACGTGGTGAAGCTGTACCAGTTCCATGTCGACCCCGGTCAGTGGCGCCGTGGCGTCGGCAGCGCCCTGCACGCCGCGTGCGTCGAGGAGTGGCAGGCCGACGGCAGCAGGACGGCCGTGCTCGACGTGCACGTGGACAATCGGCGGGCCCAGGACTTCTACCGGCGGCAGGGCTGGGTGCCCGAACCGGCGGAGCCGGGGGACCACCACCTGCGGATGCGGCTCGGCCTGCCCGCGGAATGAAAAGCTCTGCTTGAACGTTCACGCATGCGGCGGAGGGAGCCTCCGTACCCCGAGAGCCGGAGAGAGCCGAAGTCATGCGCGTCGAGATCTGGAGCGACATCGCCTGCCCCTGGTGCTACGTGGGCAAGGCCCGCTTCGACAAGGCGCTGCGGGAGTTCCCGCACCGCGACGAGGTCGAGGTGGTGCACCGCTCCTTCGAGCTCGACCCGGGGCGCGCCAAGGGCGACGTCCAGCCCGTGATCACCATGCTCACCAGGAAGTACGGGATGAGCCCCGCGCAGGCCGAGGCGGGCGAGGACAACCTGGGCGCACAGGCCGCCGCCGAAGGGCTCGACTACCGCACGCGCGGCCGCGACCACGGCAGCACCTTCGACATGCACCGCCTGCTCCACCTCGCCAGGGAGCACGGCCGCCAGGAGCGGCTGCTCGACCTGCTGTACCGGGCCAACTTCGCCGACGAGCGCTCCGTCTTCGACGACGACGAGCGTCTGGTGGAGCTCGCCGTCGCCGCCGGCCTGGAGGAGGAGGCCGCGCGGGCGGTGCTCGCCGACCCCCGCGCGTACGCCGACGAGGTCCGCGCCGACGAGCGGGAGGCCGCGCAGCTCGGCGCCAACGGGGTGCCGTTCTTCGTCCTCGACCGCAAGTACGGCGTCTCCGGCGCCCAGCCCGCGGAGGTCTTCACCCGGGCCCTCGCCCAGGCCTACGGCGACCGCGCGCCGCTGGAGATCGTCGACGGCGCGGACGCCGACGGCGCCTGCGGCCCGGACGGCTGTGCGGTGCCCCAGCGCTGAAACACCCAGCTCAGGGCGCATCCATAAGCGATTGTTGGCGACATCACGCAGAAATCGGCAATGGACGGGGACATCGAGGGGACGCAGAGTGGTCCCATGGAGACCTTCGAGAACCTCGTCCGTGCCGAGTTCGCCCCGAAGCACACCTACCTCAACACCGCGAGCAACGGGCTCCTGCCCGCCCGTACCGTCACCGCCGTGCAGCAGGCGGTGCGGATGCGGGCCGACGGCGCGCCCCTGGGTCCCCTGTACGAGGACGTGGAGGCCGCCCGCGCCTCCTTCGCCCGGCTCGCCGGGGTGCCCGCCGAGCGGGTCGCGACCGGGGCCTCGGTCGCCGAGTACGGCGCCCTGATCGCCGCCTCGCTGCCCGCCGGGGCCGAAGTCCTCACCGCCGAGGGGGACTTCGCCTCCCTGGTGAACCCGTTCCACGAGCGTGGCGACCTCAAGGTGCGGGCGGTGCCCCTGGAGCGGCTCGCCGAGTCCGTCCGGCCCGGCACCGCGCTGGTCGCCGTCAGCAGCGCCCAGTCCGCCGACGGCCGGCTCGCGGATCTGCCGGCGGTGCGCGACGCGGCCCGGACGCACGGGGCGCGCACCTACGTCGACGTCTCCCAGTCCGCCGGCTGGCTGCCCATGGACGGCGACGCCGACGACTTCCTCGCCGCCGTCGGCTTCAAGTGGCTCCTGGGCCCGCACGGTGCCGTGTTCTTCGTCGCCCCGCGGGACTTCGGCGGGCTCTCGCCGCTGCTGGCCGGCTGGGTCGCCGGCGAGGTCCCCTGGGACAGCTGCTACGGCCCGGTGGCGGAACACGCCCACTCCGCGCGGCGGTTCGACATCAGCCCGTCCCTGTTCAGCCACGCCGGGCTGCGGGCCTCCCTGGAACTCCTGGAGGAGATCGGCGTCGACGCGGTGCACGCCCACGACGTCGCGCTCGCGGACCGCTTCCGGGCCGGGCTCGCCGAGCTGGGACACGAGCCGGTGCCCGCGCCGGGCTCGGCGATCGTGTCCGTGCCCGGGCTCGGCCACCGGCAGGGCGAGCTGAGCCGCGCGGGCATCCAGGTGTCCGACCGGGCGGGGAACCTGCGGGCCGCGTTCCACCTCTACAACACGGCGGCGGACGTGGACCGGCTGCTGGACGCCCTCAAGGCGTGACGGCATGACGGCGTGAATGAAACCGGGTGGGGCCTCCCGTCCCACACGAGGAGGCCCCACCCGGCAGCTCGTTCACGCGCTCACCTCACCGGCGTGAAGTCCCGCGCCCCGATGAACTCCGGCCGCCGCACCGGGGCCGCGAACGGTTCCACCGCCGTGTTCTCCACGCTGTTGAACACGATGAACACGTTGCTGCGCGGGAACGGCGTGATGTTGTCGCCGGAACCGTGCATGCAGTTGCAGTCGAACCAGGTCGCCGAACCGGCCCTGCCCGTGAACAACCTGATGCCGTGCTCGGTGGCGAACCGGGTCAGCGCCTCGTCCGAGGGCGTGCCCGCGTCCTGCATCTGCAGCGACTTCTTGTAGTTGTCCTTCGGCGTGGCCCCCGCGCACCCGAGGAACGTCTTGTGCGACCCCGGCATGATCATGAGCCCGCCGTTGGTGTCGTAGTTCTCGGTCAGCGCGATCGAGACCGACACCGTGCGCATCCGCGGCAGACCGTCCTCGGCGTGCCACGTCTCGAAGTCCGAGTGCCAGTAGAAGCCACTGGCGCCGAACCCCGGCTTGACGTTGATCCGCGACTGGTGGACGTAGACGTCCGAGCCGAGGATCTGCCGCGCCCGGCCGACGACCCGCTCGTCACGGACCAGCTGGGCGAACACCTCGCTGATCTTGTGCACCTCGAAGACGGAGCGGATCTCCCTGGACTTCGGCTCGACGACCGACCGCTCGTCGGCACGGACGTCCGGGTCGTTCACCAGCCGGTTCAGCTCGTCGCGGTAGACGGTGACCTCGTCGTCCGTGATGAGCTGGTCGATGGCGAGGAAGCCGTCGCGCTCGAAGGACAGCAGGTCGGCCGGCACGATCGGCCCGGGCGCGTCGGGCGCGCCCCAGACGACCGGGTCCTGCCGCGGGGTGAGCACCTCGGCGGTGCCGCGCGTGGGGTAGAGGTCGGGGATACCGGTGGTGGTGGTCGTGTCGGTCGTGGCGGTCACGGAAACGTCACACCTCCTCGGTGAGCAGCGGGTAGACGCCGTTCTCGTCGTGGTCCTCCCGTCCGGTCACGGGCGGGTTGAACACGCAGAGGCAGCGGAAGTCCTCCTTGACCCGCAGCGTGTGCCTCTCGTGCCCGTCCAGGAGGTACATGGTGCCGGGCGTGATGGTGTGCTTCCGCCCGGTCTCGTGGTCGGTCAGCTCGGCCTCGCCCTCGACGCAGACCACGGCCTCGATGTGGTTCGCGTACCACATCGACGTCTCCGTACCCGCGTACAGGATCGTCTCGTGCAGGGAGAAGCCGACCTTCTCCTTGGCGAGGACGATGCGTTTGCTCTCCCACGTACCGGACGCCGCCTTCACGTGCCGGTCGGTACCTTCGATCTCCTTGAACGAACGGACAATCACGGTGCTGCGATGCCTCCTAGGTGGGTGGTGCTGTGGTGCCGGTGTGGTCAGGCGGTCTCGCGGACGGCGCGGGCCAGGGTGCTGAGGCCCTCGTCCAGTTCCTCGGGCGTGATGGTGAGGGCGGGAAGCAGCTTCACGACCTCGCTCTCCGGGCCGGACGTCTCGATGAGCAGCCCGAGTTCGAAGGCGCGCTTGGCGATCCTGCCCGCGCGGGCCTTGTCGTGGAACTCCATGCCCCACACCAGGCCGCGGCCCCGGTACTCCTTCACGTCGGCCAGGTTCTCCTCGGTGATGGAGATCAGCGCCTGCTCGACCTGCTCGCCCCGCGTGCGGGTCTGCTTCTCCATCGCGGAGCCGTCGGCCCAGTACGTCTCCAGGGCCGCGGTCGCCGTGACGAAGGCGGGGTTGTTGCCGCGGAAGGTGCCGTTGTGCTCGCCGGGCTCCCAGACGTCGAGCTCGGGCTTGAACAGGCACAGCGACATGGGCAGGCCGTAGCCGCTGATGGACTTGGAGACGGTGACGATGTCCGGCGTGATGCCCGCCTCCTCGAAGGAGAAGAACGCGCCGGTGCGGCCGCAGCCCATCTGGATGTCGTCGACGATCAGCAGCATGTCCTGCCGCTCGCACAGGTCGGCCAGCGCGCGCAGCCACTCGGGCCGGGCCACGTTGATGCCGCCCTCGCCCTGCACGGTCTCGACGATCACCGCGGCCGGCTTGTTCAGGCCGGAGCCCTGGTCCTCCAGGAGCCGCTCGAACCACAGGAAGTCCGGGACCTGGCCGTCGAAGTAGTTGTCGAACGGCATCGGCGTGCCGTGCACCAGCGGGATGCCCGCGCCGGCCCGCTTGAAGGCGTTGCCGGTGACGGCCAGCGAGCCCAGGGACATGCCGTGGAAGGCGTTGGTGAACGACACGATCGCCTCGCGCCCCTTCACCTTCCGCGCCAGCTTCAGCGCGGACTCCACGGCGTTGGTGCCGGTCGGGCCCGGGAACATGACCTTGTACGGCAGGTCGCGCGGGCGCAGCAGCAGGTTCTGGAAGGTCTCGAGGAAGCGGCGCTTGGCCGTGGTCGACATGTCGAGCCCGTGCGTGACGCCGTCCCGCTCCAGGTAGTCGATCAGCGCGCGTTTCAGGACGGGGTTGTTGTGCCCGTAGTTCAGTGACCCCGCTCCGGCGAAGAAGTCGAGGTACTCGTGGCCGTCCTCGTCGTACATGCGGCTGCCCACCGCACGGTCGAAGACGGTGGGCCAGCCGCGGCAGTAGCTGCGCACCTCGGACTCCAGGGTCTCGAAGACGCTCAGGTCGGGCTGGGTGATGGTCACGACGAATCGCTCCTCGGTGCGTGGGGGAAGTCTGCGAACTGCGAAGTCTGTGAACTGCGAAGTCTGCGAAGTCTGCGAAGTCTGCGGGGGTCGGGCGGGACGTCTCAGCGGGGCAGCGGTCCGATGCGGTACAGCACCTCCGGGTCGTGCGGCCCGTCGGGGAACAGGCCCGTGTCGAACAGCACCTCGCGCTCCAACGGCGCGCCGTGCCGCTCGGCGAAGGACGTGAACAGGCGCTCCGAGGCGGCGTTGCCCGGAGTGATGGTCGTCTCCACCGTCGTCACCGCGCGCTCGGCGACGGTCCGCGCGACCAGACCGTCGAGCAGCGCCGCGGCCAGACCGCGCCCGCGGTGCGCCTCGTCCACGGCCACCTGCCACACCAGCAGGGTGTGCGGGCTGTCCGGTCGCACGTACCCGGTGATGAAGCCCATCGGCTCGCCGCGCTCGTCACGCGCGACGGCCGACGTGGCGGCGAAGTCGCGGCACCACAGCAGATAGCTGTAGGACGAGTTCACGTCGAGAACCTTCGAGTCCTTGGCCATCCGCCACAGTGCGGCCCCGTCGGCCACCGTGGGTCGGTCGATCTGCACATCTGCTTGAACGGCGGTCATGCAAATCGAACTTACCCAGCGATATTCAAAAATGCATCGCCGATCGGGGTTACGGATGAACCCGCTCTGTGTTATCGCGCGAACGCGAGACTCGGGAGGGAGCGGCGGAGAGATGCCCGAAATTGTCCGGGTAATACCGGGCAAAGGGGTCACGGTGTGTAACGCGTCACAACCATGTAACCCCCACGAGATCTGCCAGAATTACCTCGTGAAAGGTCCTCGAAATCTGCGCGTTTAGGACCTGGGAAAGCGGGCAGAAGAGTACGGGTAGCTATTCCCGGAAGAATTCTTAATTGTGTTCCAGATTACACGTGGGGAAACTCGGAAAACACCTGGAATTCAGCGGCCGGTCACCGGCGGGCCGGGGACCGCCACGCGTCCTCGACGGCCCGCAGCGCCCCCTGCACGTCCACCGTCACACCCTGCTCGGCCAGCGCCGCCCCGAGCGCCGTCAGGCCGGCCCGGACGGCCCCGGGCGTCGCGTCGGCGCCGTAGTGGTTGACCCGGATCATCTCCTTGGCCAGCGCACCCCCGCCGGCGGCGATCGGCAGCGCCGGGTCCGCCGCCAGCGCCCGCCCCACCAGCTCCGAGGCCACCACCCCGGCCGGGACGCGCAGGGTCGTGGCGACCGGAGCCGCGTCCCGGGCCTCGCGCACGTACGGCTCCAGGCCGCCGCCGAGCGCGACCGCCCCGGCGCGGGTGGCCGCCGCGGCCGACGCGTGCCGCGCCATCACCACGTCCAGGCCCGCCGCCTCGATCCGCTCCACGCACGCCTCCAGCGCGAGCATCTCCAGCTGCGCCGGAGCGTGCAGCAGCGCCTTGCGGCCGCCGTCGATCCACCGCTCCTTCCAGTCCAGCAGCGACAGGTACGACCGCCGCGGCGCCCGCGGGTTCGCCGCCATCCGGGCCCAGGCCCGCTCGCTCACCGACACCGCCGACACCCCGGCCGGGCCGCCCATCGCCTTCTGCGCGCCGATCACGCACAGGTCGACGCCCCACGCGTCCGGCAGCACCGGCTCGGCCCCGATCGACGCCACCGCGTCCAGGTAGAACAGCGCCCCGTGCGCCCGCACCACCTCGCCGATCTCCGCGACCGGGTTGGTGTTGCCGGTGGCCGCCTCCGCGTGCACCAGGGACACGAAGTCGATCTCCGGGTGCGCGGCGAAGGACTCCCGGATCTGCTCGGCCGTCACCGCCGTGTGGAAGGGCACCGCCAGGTCGATCACCGTCGCGCCGCAGTCCCGCAGCCAGTCGCCGAAGGTCTGCCCGTAGGGGCCCGTGATGACGTTCAGCGCCGTCGTCCCCGGACCGGCCGTGGCGCGGATCGCGCCCTCCAGCGGCAGCAGGGCCTCGCCCTGCATGATCACGACGTCCTGCTCGGTGCTCAGCAGCCGCGCCACACGGTCCTCGATCGCGGCGAAACGGTCCGCGCCGAGCGGGGCCAGGTCCAGAAACGGATGCGTCACAGCAATGCTCTCTTCACTCACAGGTTCGACGGCAACGAGGGTAACCGGCGGGTACCACGCCCCCCGTACGCGAGGCCCGGAGGGGACCGCCCCCCTGCGAGGTGCCGCCCGCGGCTCACTAAGGTGCCGTGCATGAGCGATCACGCGGTGCTGCACGTGAAGGGACGGGTGCTCGTCGGGCCCGAGGACGTCCGGGACGAACTGTGGGTCGTCGACGGCCGTATCTCCTACGACCGTCCGGCCGGTGCCCGCGACGTCCGCACGGTCGAGGGCTGGGCGCTGCCCGGCCTCGTCGACGCGCACTGCCACGTCGGGCTCGACCGGCACGGCGCGGTCCCGCGGGACGTCGCCGAGCAGCAGGCACTGACCGACCGGGACGCGGGCACCCTGCTGATCCGCGACGCGGGCTCGCCCTCCGACACCCGCTGGGTCGACGACCGCGAGGACCTGCCGAAGATCATCCGCGCGGGGCGGCACATCGCCCGCACCCGCCGCTACATCCGCAACTACGCCTGGGAGATCGAACCGGACGACCTGGTCGCCTACGTCGCCCAGGAGGCCCGGCGCGGCGACGGCTGGGTCAAGCTGGTCGGCGACTGGATCGACCGCGACCTCGGCGATCTGTCGGCCTGCTGGCCCCGCGGCGCGGTGGAGGCGGCGATCGCCGAGGCACACCGCCTGGGCGCCCGCGTCACCGCGCACTGCTTCGCGGAGAGCTCCCTGCGCGACCTCGTCGAGGCGGGCATCGACTGCATCGAACACGCGACGGGCCTGACCGAGGACCTCGTCCCGCTGTTCGCCGAGCGGGGCGTCGCCATCGTGCCGACCCTCGTCAACATCGCCACCTTCCCGCAGCTCGCCGACGGCGGCGAGGAGAAGTTCCCCCGCTGGTCGGCCCATATGCGCAGGCTCCACGCACGCCGCTACGACACCGTCCGCGGCGCCTACGACGCCGGCATCCCCGTCTTCGTCGGCACCGACGCCGGCGGCGGACTCGCCCACGGCCTTGCGGCGGCCGAGGTCGCCGAACTCGTCACCGCGGGCATCCCGCCCGTCGAGGCCCTGGCCGCCGGCACCTGGAAGGCGCGCGCCTGGCTCGGCCGGCCCGGCCTGGACGAGGGCGCCCCGGCCGACCTCGTCGTCTACGACGAGGACCCGCGCGCGGACGTGCGCGTGCTGGCGGCACCGCGCCGGGTGGTGCTCAACGGGCGTGTGGTGGGCGGGGCGTGAGGGTGGCGCCGGGGAACGCCTGTGCCGGGGGATTCGAATACAGCGGCGATCTCGCCCCGTTGGGGTGAAGCGCTGCCGGATCGCTGACGGGGGGCGCGCGGCGGGGTGATTCTGTCCGGGTCCCGAGCCTGTCTCTTCTGGGAGTCCCCACCGTGAACAGCACTTCCTTCCGCATGCCCGCACGCCGTCTGGCGGCCCTCGCCACGGCGACGGCCCTCGCCGCCGGGCCCGCGGTCCTGGCCGGCGCGAGCCCGGGGCACGCCACCGGCGACCACGGGCGCGCCAGCGCCGCCGTCCTGCGCACCGGCCTGGACGTCTCGCTGCTGAACAAGTCGGTCGACGCCCCGCTGGCCGTCTCCCTCAACGAGGTCGAGGCCCCGGGCAGCGCCGAGAAGACCACGCTGACGGCCCGCCTGGACGCGGTGGACGGCGGCCGGCCGTTCAGCGTGCTGCGCGCGGAGGTGGCCCGGGCGACGGCCACCACGACCGCCACGAAGGCCGAGGGGAACACCACCCTGGCCCACGCCCGCCTGCACGTCCCGGGCCTGCCGCTGCTGTCGCTGATCGAGATCGAGCAGGTCACCTCGACGGCCACGTGCGAGGTGGGGAAGAAGCCGGTCGCCGCGACCGACCTGCCCGGCTCGGTCACCGTGCTCGGCAAGCGCGTGAACCTGACCGCCGGCGGCCCGACCGACGTCACGGTGCCGGGCGTCGGCGAGGTGCGCCTGGACCTGTCGAACACCCGGACGACGGCCCGCTCGGCCGCCGCCACCGCCCTCGAACTCAAGGTCTCTGTCAACCCGCTGAAGCTGAACGTCGCCGAGGTCGACGGCACGCTCACCCTGGCCGAGGCGACCTGCAAGACTCCCGGCCCCGCGACGGCGCCCTCCGCCCCACCCGTCGGCATCGAGCCCCAGGGCGCCCCCGCACAGACCAACCTGGCCGAGACGGGCGGCACTTCGGCGACGCCGTACCTCGTGGGCGGCGCGGTGGCCCTGCTGGCCGGGGGCGGGGGAGCGGTGCTCCTGGCCCGGCGCCGCGGGTGACGCCGTAGCCGGGCGGCGCGGGTGTCGTCGCAGGCTGGCGGCGTGGCTGACGCTGCAGCCCGGCGCCGCGGCTCGTTTCGCGGGTGTCGTCGCAGGCTGGTGGCGTGGCTGGCGCCGCAGCCCGGCGGCGCGGGTGTCGCCGCAGTAGGCCCCGTGTCGACCTGGGCGGGGCGGCGGTGGCACGGGGACCCGATCGACCGGGCCGGGGTTGCGGACCGCAGGGGGCCCATTGACCGGGCCGGGGTTGCGGACCGCAAGGGGCCCCATTGACCTGGGCGGGGCGGCGGTCGCACGGGGACCCGATCGACCGGGCCGAGGGGGCGACCGCGCGGGACCCGACCGACCCGGCCGAGGGGGCGGCGGGCCGCACGGGCATGCCGGGTCCCGGGGGAGCAAGACCGCGGCGCGTACCTCCGCAGCCGCACGGAACCACGCGTCCCAGGGGCCACGGTCTCACGCCACAGCGCTCCGGTCAGCTCCTCAGGGCCCGCTCCAGCGCCGTCAGGAAGCCGTCCACGGTCGTGCGGTCCCGGACCGCCAGGCGCAGCCACTCCTCGTCCAGACCCGGGAACGTGTCCCCGCGGCGCACGGCGTAGCCGAGGCCGCGCAGGCGGCGGCGTACGGTCCCCGCCCGTGGCAGGCGGATCAGGAGGAACGGGCCCTGCGCGGGTTCGACCACCCGCAGCCCGGCCGCCGCGAAACGGGCCAGTCCCGCCAGCAGGTACGCGCGGTCCGCCGCGACGCGGTGGGCCGCGTGCGCGGCCTCGGCCACCGCCTGGGGCGCCACGCACGCCTCGGCCGCCGCCAGCGCCGGTGTCGACACCGGCCACAGCGGCTGGGCCCGCTCCAGGTCCTCCACGGTCTCCGGCGCGGCCAGCACGTACCCGATGCGCAGCCCGGCCAGCCCCCAGGTCTTGGTCAGGCTGCGCAGCACCACGAGACCGGGCACGTCGGCCCGCCCGGCCAGGGACTCCCGCTCACCGGGCACGGCGTCCATGAACGCCTCGTCCACCACGAGCACCCGCCCGGGCCGCGCGAGGGAGGCCACGGCGTCCGCCGCGTGCAGCACGGACGTCGGGTTCGTGGGGTTGCCGATCACCACGAGGTCCGCGTCCTCGGGGACGGCCGCCGGGTCGAGCCGGAAGCCGTCCTCCTCCCGCAGCAGCACCCGCCCGACCGTGTGCCCCGCGTCCCGCAGCGCCGCCTCCGGCTCCGTGAACTGCGGATGCACCACGACCGGCCGCCGCACCTTCAGCGCCCGGGCCAGCAGCACGAACGCCTCCGCGGCGCCCGCCGTCAGCAGCACCCGCTCCACCGGCACACCGTGCCGCGCCGCCACCGCCGCGCGCGCCGCCCGCCCGTCCGGGTAGGCGGCCAGTCCGGTGAGCGACGCCGCGATGCGCTCCCGCAGCCACACCGGCGGCGTGTCCGCGCGGACGTTCACGGCCAGGTCGACCAGCGAGCCGCCGTCGTCCCGGACCTCCGCGTCCCCGTGGTGGCGCAGGTCGTGCCCGTTCTCAGTGCGCATGCGAGTGCGCGCCGTGGTGATGGCCGTGCCCGTGGCCATGACCGTGGTGGTGGTCGTCGTCGTCCGGGTGGAAGTGCGGCTGCTGCGGCATCCCCACCTTGTCCTCGAAGCCAGGCAGCGCGATGCGGTACACGCACGAGTCGCAGTTCATCCGCAGGTCGCCCTTGACGGCCTCCTCGTACCGCTCCCACACCAGGTCCAGCAGCTCCGGCTCGGGACCGATGACGTCGGCCGAGCGCACGTCGACCTCCGGGTGCGCGGCCGCCCAGCCCTCCGTCTGCTGCCGCACCCGGTCCGGCAGGATGCCCGTGAACAGGAAGTAGGGGAGCACCACGATCCGGCGGGCGCCCAGCCGCACGCACCGGTCGAGCCCGCTCGGCACGTCCGGCGCCGCCAGCGACACGAACGCCGTCTCCACGCCCGCGTGGCCGCGCCCCTCCCACAGCAGCCGCGCCGCCTTGTGCACCTCGGCATTGGCGTCCGGGTCCGTCGACCCGCGCCCCACCAGCAGCACCGTCACCTCGGACCGGTCCCCGGGCGTGCGCCCGGGGCCGGCGCCCAGCGCCTCGTCCAGCCGCCGCTCCAGCACGCTCAGCAGCGCCGGGTGCGGGCCGAGGGGACGCCCGTAGGTGTACGAGATGCCGGGGTGGCGCTCCTTCTCGCGGGCCAGCGCGGCCGGGATGTCGCCCTTGGCGTGCCCGGCCGACACCAGCATCAGCGGCACGGCGGCGAAGCGCCGCACACCCCGCTCGACGAGTTCGGTCACGGCCTCGCCCAGCGGCGGCGGGGACAGTTCGATGAAGCCGCCCGCGACGGGCAGTTCGGGGTGGCGGGCCCCCAGCTCCCGTACGAAGTCGCGGAACGCCTCGGCTCCGGCGTCGTCCCGGGTGCCGTGGCCGGCGATGAGCAGGGCGGGCGGGGTGGTCACAGTTTCTCCTCGGCGGAAGCGGGGTGGTACAGCAGGGCGTTGAGCGCGGCGGCGGCGACCGCCGAGCCGCCCTTCTCGGACACGTTGCTCACGGCGGGCAGCCCGCTCTCGCGCAGCGCGGCCTTCGATTCGACGGCGCCGACGAACCCGACGGGCAGGCCGATGACGAGCGCCGGGTCGGCGTCCAGGGTCAGCAGTTCCTCCAGCGCGGTGGGGGCGTTGCCGATCACCCACAGGGCGCCCGGCCCGACCTGCTCGTAGGCGAGCCGGATCGCGTGCGCGGACCGGGTCAGCCCGGGTCCGGCCACGGCGTCCCTCAGCCGGCAGACGGTCTCGCGGCGGGTGATGCCGGCCCCGACCATCTCCACGTCCACGACGACGGGCGCCCCGGCGTGCAGCGCGGCGTGCGCCTTCTCCAGATCGGCCTCGGCCATCACGAGGTCGGTGGCGTAGTCGAGGTCGGCGGCGGAGTGGATGACCCGCTCCACGACCGCCCGGGTCAGCGGCGGGAAGTGCGAGGTGTCCAGCCGGGCGCGCAGCCGACGGTAGGACTCCACCTCGATGGGATGCACGACGCGGTTCACTCGGCGCCCTCCCGCCCGCTCTGCCAGCGGTAGCCGCGCGGCGTCACCATGCGCCCCGCGATCTCCCGGGTCGCCGTGTTGCCCACGGTCACGACCGTCATCATGTCGACCGTCGCCGGGTCGAGAGCGCCCAGCGTGGTGAGCCGGCTGGACTCGTCCGGCCGGGAGGCGTTGCGGACCACACCGACCGGCGTGGCCGGCGTCCGGTGCTCGGCGAGGATCGCCAGGGCCTTCGGCAGCTGCCAGTCGCGGCCGCGCGAACGCGGGTTGTAGAAGGTGACGACGATGTCCGCCTCGGCCGCCGCCCGCACCCGGCGCTCGATGACCTCCCAGGGCGTGTGCAGGTCGGACAGGCTGATCGACACGTGGTCGTGGCCGAGCGGCGCACCCAGGATCGCGGCCGCCGCGAGGGCCGCCGTCACCCCGGGCACACCGACCACGTCGATGTCGTCGGAGGCCTCGGCGAGCGCGGGCGAGGCCATGGCGTACACGCCCGCGTCGCCGCTGCCGATCAGCGCGACGGCCTGCCCCTTGCGGGCCTCCTCGACGGCGGTGCGGGCCCGCTCCTCCTCGGCCCCGAGCCCCGACTCCAGCACCCGCGTGCCGGGCCGCAGCAGGTCCCGGATCTGGTCGACGTACTGGTCGAGCCCGACGAGCACGGCGGCGCGCCGCAGTTCCGCCTTCGCACGCGGCGTCAGCAGGTCCCGCGCGCCCGGCCCGAGCCCGACCACCGCGAGCCGCCCGCGCCCGGGCCGCCGTACGACGGCACAGGTCGCCATCGCGGGTGTGCCGTCGGCGCGCTCCGACTTCCGCTTCGGCACGAGCAGTTCGCCGCCGCGCAGGAGCGCCGCCGCCTCCGCGACGGAGGGCGTGCCGACGGCGGCGAGGGGCGCGTCCGACGGGTTGGGCACCTCGATTCCGGCCAGCTCCCCGGCCGGGTACGTCACCAGCGGCACCCCGAGGCGCCGCGCGGCCTCGACGATCCCGGGCTCCTCGGCCTTGGCGTCGACGGTGGCGACCTCGGCGAGGCTGCGGGCGGACAGCCCCGCCTCCCGCAACGCCGTCTCGACCAGCCCCAGCACCTCCTCGGCCGGCACGCCCGAGGAGGCGCCCACGCCGACGACGAGGGACGGGGGCCGCAGCACCACTTCGCCCGGCGCCGCCCCGACGAGCCGGTCGGTCAGCCGCATCGTGTACGTTCCCTCGGCCGCGACCGGGAGCGGCGGCAGCGGCCAGGGCACCTCGGCCCGCAGCGCCACCGGCTCACCGTCGAGCAGGGCCCGCGAGACCCCGGCGACATCGCCCTCCACGGGCAGTCCGAGCGTGTCGAGGCCGGGCAGGTCGACGGCGTCCGTCGCCGTGGTCACCACGGGCTCGGCGCCCAGCACCTCACCGACCGCGCGGGCCAGTTCGTTCGCGCCGCCGCCGTGCCCGCCGGCCAGCGACACGGCGAACCGCCCGGCCTCGTCCACGCAGACCACGCCCGGGTCGCTGGCCTTGTCGGCCAGCAGCGGGCCGACGATCCGCACGACCGCGCCGGTCGCCAGGAAGCACACGAGCTGCTCGCACTCCGCGAACGCCCGCCGGACGGCGTCCCCCACGGGCCCTTCGTACACGCGGGTGCGGTCCGGCCACGCCGCGGCCAGCCGGTCGCGTGCCGCCGCCCCCGCCGCGGTGGCGGAAATGAGGCCGATCACTGGGCAACTCCCTCACGATCCAGGGGCTCACGGACACCCCACAACAGGAAAACCGGATTGGTCGCCGCCAGCCGGGTCACATCGCCCGGCAGCGGCGCGAGCCGGGACGACTGCGACAGCACCCCGTCGCAGGAGAACCCGGCGCTCGTCAGGGCCTCGCGCGCGGCCGGCACCCGGTCGAGCGCGGCCATCGCGACGACCACCGCGCGCCGGGCCCGCCGGGCGCACGCGGCGACGATCGCGGGCAGTTCCCGCCCGCCGCCCCCGACGAACACGGCGTCCGGGTCGTCGGCGAGCCCGTCCAGCGCGGCCGGCGCCGTGCCGTGCACCACGCGCACGTCCACCCCGTGCGCGGCGGCGTTGGCGCGGATGCGTTCCACCCCGTCGGGCGCCTTCTCCACGGCGACGGCCGCCGCCCCGAGCCGGGCGCACTCCACGGCCACCGAGCCGGAGCCCGCGCCCACGTCCCACACCAGGTCGCCCAGCCGGGGACCCAGCCGGGCCAGGGCCAGCGCCCGCACCTCGAACTTGGTGATCATCGAATCGCGGTGCGCGAACTCCGCCTCGTCCAGGGCCCAGCCGGCCGGCTGCTCCCCGGGACCCGCGACCGTGCGCACGGGCCCGAGCGCCCGCGTCTCCTCCAGGCACAGCACCACGTTCACCGCCGTGCCCCAGTCCCGGGCGGCGGCCTCGTCGGGCGTCATCCGCTCCACGCGCTCGTCCGCCGAGCCGAGCCCGGAGGCGACGACCAGCACCCGGTCCCAGCCCGCCAGGGCCGCACCCAGCTCGGCCGGACCGGCACCCGGCCCGGTCAGCACAGCCGTCTTGGCCCGCGCCCGGCACACGTTGACGGCCGTCCGCAGCCGACGGCCGTGGGCGCTCACCACCACGGCGTCGTCCCACGGCAGCCCGACCCGCGCGAACGCGGCGGCGACGGACGACACCCCGGGCCGCACGTCCAGCCGCTCCGGCCCGAACCGCTCGGCCAGCACCCGGGCGATCCCGAAGAACCCGGGGTCCCCGGAGGCCAGCACCACCACCGGCCGGTCCTTCGCGACGTACTCCCCGATGGTGTCGAGGGCAGGGGCGAGCGGCCCGAGCACGACACGCTCGACGCCGTCCGGCAGCCGAACGGCGTCCAGATGCCGCCGCCCGCCCACGACCAGCTCGGCACCGGCGAGGACGTCACCGGAAGGCGCCGCCCCCGTCCCCGTGCCGATCACCGTGATCACGTACTCGCCCCCCGCTCGCGCAGCGCCCGGCGGGCCTGAGGGTCGGCCTTGCGGTAGCCGTGGAAGTGCCCCGGGTGGTACAGGTGCGAGCGCGTGCCGTGCGCGTCGAGGGCCGGGCCGACCAGGAACAGCGTGTGCTTCCAGAGCTTGTGCTCCTTGACCGTCTCCTCCAGCGTGCCGATCGTGCACTTCACGACCAGCTCCTCCGGCCAGGTCGCCTGGTAGGCCACCACGACCGGGGTCGTCGTCGGATACCCGCCCTCCAGCAGCTCCCGCACCAGCTGCCCGCTGCGGGCGGCGGACAGGAACACGGCCATGGTCGTGCCGTGCTTGGCGAACTCGCGGACCTCCTCACCGGGCGGCATGGGCGTCTTGCCGCCGCCGAGCCGGGTCAGCACCACGGACTGCGCGACCTCCGGGATGGTCAGCTCGCGCTGCGCCAGCGCCGCCACGGCCGAGAAGGAGGACACCCCGGGCACGATCTCGGTCGCGATGCCGAGCTCGGCACACCGGTCGAGCTGCTCCTGCGTGCCGCCCCACAGGGCGGGGTCGCCGGAGTGGATACGGGCCACCTTCAGGCCGTCGCGGCGGGCCCGTTCGTACACGGCGACGACGTCCTCCAGGGACATGGTCGCCGAGTCGAGGATCTCCGCGTCCTCGCGCGCGTGGTCGAGGACCTCGGCCTGGACCAGGCTGGCCGCCCAGATCACGACGTCGGCCTCGGCGATGGCGCGCGCGGCGCGGAACGTCAGCAGGTCGGCGGCGCCGGGGCCGGCACCGACGAAGGTCACTTTGCCGGCGGGGGCGTCGGCCATGGGTGGGTCCTCTCGTACAGGGGTTTGACGGTGATGAACGGGCGGCCGGGTCAGAGCTTTCCGCCCCGGCCGCCCTCGCGCCGGGCGGGCGCGATGAGCGTCGACAGATAGGGCAGGGGAGCGCCGTCGAGGTCGGCGGCCGGTCGGATCGACTCCTCCGCCAGCCCCAGCGCCGACCCCCACACCGCGTCCTCGATCCGCCCGGTCTCGCGCAGCGCCTCGGCGACCTCGTGCGCCTGCCGGCCGAACTTGTAGGCGACGACGGTCCCGGGCCCGGCGAGGGCCTCCTTGAGCACGGTCGCCCCCGCGGTGACGGGCACCAGCGTGAGCGGCTCGGTCCCCTCGGTCAGCACGGCACCCGACCGGGCGGCGAGGTCCTGCATGGCGGTGATCCCGGGCACGGTCTCGACGACGGTCCCCGGCACCAGCCCGGCGATGGTCTGCGCGAGATAGGTGAAGGTCGAATAGACATTGGGGTCGCCGATGGTGGCGAAGGCCACGGTGGCGTGGGCACGCAGCAGCTCGGCGACCCGCTCGCCCGCCGCGTCCCAGGCGGCCTCGCGCCGGGCCCGGTCGCTGCGCTCGTTCAGCGCGAACACGACCCGGACGACCTTTCCCTCGGGCACGTAGTGCACCACGGTCGCCTCGGCCCGCCCGCGCTCGCCCGTGTCCATCACGGGCACGACGACCACGTCCGCCGCGCGCAGGGCGTTGACGCCCTTGACGGTCACCAGCTCCGGATCCCCGGGGCCGACCCCGATCCCGACCAGCCTGCTGCTCATGACGTCCGGCACCTCTCCACGAACCGACGGGCGACACCGGGCTCGGACGCCCAGTGCGTGTGCAGATAACTCGCGTGCACACCGCGCTGTACGAAACCTTCGACCCGGGGCCGGGGTGTGCGGACGCCCCAGGCGGGCTCCGCCCCCGACCCGGGCTCCACGGCGGTCCGGTGGAACTCGTGCCCGCGCATCCGTGTCCCGGCCGCCGCGAGCACGCTGTCGCCGACGGCCACGGCGTCCCGGTAGCCCAGCGTGAGCCGCTCGCTCATCCGCGCCCGGGCGTCCAGCACCCCGCACATCGGCAGCCCGTCCAGCTCCCGGCACAGATACAGCAGCCCGGCGCACTCGGCGGCCACGGGAGCGCCGCTCAGCGCCAGCTCGGCGACGGCCTCGCGCAACGGCTCGTTGGCGGACAGCTCGGCGGCGTACACCTCGGGGAACCCGCCCCCGATCACCAACCCGCGGGTCTCTTCGGGCAATTCCTCGTCCCGGAGAGGATCGAAGGACACGACGTCGGCCCCGGCGGCCCGAAGCAACTCGGCGTGCTCGGCATAGGAGAAGGTGAACGCGGGGCCCCCGGCCACGGCGATCCTCGGTGGGAAGCGGTCATCCGGCCGTGCCGGGTGCCGGGTGGGCGAGGCGACCGCCTCAGCCGCGTCCCACGCCGCACACGGCAACGCGCCCGCACTCCGCGCCAGCGCGACCAACGCCTCCAGATCGCACCCGGCGGCGACCTGCGCCCCCATCGCCGCCACGGCCTCCACCGCCGCCGCCTGCCGCTCGGCGACCGGAACCAACCCCAGATGCCGCGACGGCGTCTCCACCTGCCCCGCCCGCCGCAACACCCCCAGCACAGGCACCCCGGCCGAATCCAGCGCCTCCCGGAGCAGTTCCTCGTGCCGATCGGACCCGACCTTGTTCAGGATCACGCCCCCGACCCGCACCTCCGGGTCCCAGGACGCGAACCCGTGCACCAGCGCCGCCACCGACCGCGACTGCGACGACGCGTCGACGACCAGCACCACCGGCGCCCGCAGCAGCTTCGCGACATGGGCGGTGGAGGCCAGCTCCCCTTCCCCGGCCGCCCCGTCGTACAGCCCCATCACGCCCTCGACGACGGCGATGTCACACCCCCGTGCCCCGTGCCCGAACAACGGCCCGACCAGGTCGGGCCCGCACAGGTAGGCGTCCAGGTTCCGCCCCACCCGCCCGGTCGCGAGCGCGTGGTACCCGGGGTCGATGTAGTCGGGCCCGACCTTGTGCGCGGACACGGCGAGCCCCCGCGCGGCGAACGCGGCCATCAGCCCCGTGGCGACGGTGGTCTTGCCGCTGCCGGACGACGGCGCGGCGACGACCAGCCGGGGGACGGAAGGACTCACCACTCGATGCCCCTCTGCCCCTTCTGCCCGACGTCCATGGGGTGCTTGACCTTGGACATGTCGGTCACGAGGTCGGCGAAGTCCACGAGCTGCTCCGGGGCGTTGCGTCCGGTGATCACCACATGCTGCGTCCCGGGCCGGTTGCGCAGGACGTCGACGACCTCGTCGGTGTCGACCCAGCCCCAGTGCATCGGGTACGCGAACTCGTCCAGCACGTACAGCTGATACGTCTCGTTCGCCAGGTCCCGCTTGACCTGCTCCCAGCCCTCCCGGGCCTTCTCCTCGTTGTCCATCTGCGCGTCGCGCTGCACCCAGGACCAGCCCTCGCCCATCTTGTGCCAGGCGACGGTGCCGCCCTCGCCGGAGTCGCCGAGCACGCGCAGCGCCCGCTCCTCGCCGACCTTCCACTTCGCCGACTTGACGAACTGGAACACCCCGATCGGCCACCCCTGGTTCCAGGCCCGCAGCGCGAGCCCGAACGCGGCGGTGGACTTGCCCTTGCCGACGCCCGTGTGCACCACGACCAGCGGCCGGTTGCGCCGCTGCCGGGTCGTCAGTCCGTCGTCGGGCACCACACTCGGCTGTCCCTGCGGCATTACGCGACCCTCCTCTGTACGTCCTTCACCAGCCCGGCGATGCTGTCCGCCCGCAGCTCCTCCAGGGTCACGGCCGTGCCGCCCAGCTCACCCGCGAGCTGCCCGGCGAGCCCCAGCCGCACGGGCCCCGACTCGCAGTCCACGACCACACAGGCGACCCCCTCGGCCGCGAACAGCCGAGCCGCGCGCGAGGCCAGCGCGACAGGCTCCGGCCCGCCCGTCGCCCGCCCGTCCGTCACCACCACGACCAGCGGCCGCCGCGCCGGATCCCGCAGCCGCTCCACGCGCAGCACGTCGTGCGCCCGCAGCAGCCCCGCCGCGAGCGGCGTCCGCCCGCCCGTCGGCAGCGACTGGAGCCGGGCCGCCGCCGCGTCCACCGACGACGTCGGCGGCAGCGCGACGTCCGCGCCCGTGCCGCGGAAGGTCACCAGACCCACCTTGTCCCGCCGCTGGTAGGCGTCCAGCAGCAGCGACAGCACGGCGCCCTTCACGGCGCTCATCCGCTGCCGCGCCGCCATCGACCCGGAGGCGTCCACCACGAACAGCACGAGATTGCCCTCGCGCCCCTCGCGGGTGGCCTGCCGCAGATCGTCCCGGCGCACCACCAGACCCGGCCCGGACCGTCCACGCGCCCGCTGGTGGGGTGCCGCGGCCTGCACGGTCGCGGCCAGGTGCAGCCTGGTGAGCGCGCCCCGGGGCCGCCTGGCCCCGGTGGTGCGCCCGTGCTCGGTCCGCGCCCGCGAGCGCCGCCCGGCCGCACCCTCGCCGATCCCGGACACGCTCAGCACTTTCGTGCGGAACGGCTCGGAGGGCCGTGCGGCCGGCTGCTCGCCGCCGCCCGACGGCTGCGGCTGCCCGCCCTCCCCGGCCTCGGGCCGGGCACCGGTGTCACCGCCCTCGGGACCCTCGCCGGGGTCCGGCTGTCCGCCGCCCCCGCCGGGCCCGTCCGGCCCAGGGTCCGGATCCGGGTCGTCGTCCTCCGAACCGCCGAACTCCTCCAGCGTCTCGTCCAGCTTGTCCTCGTCCAGCCCGGGCGCGTCGAACGGGTTGCGCCGCCGCCGGTGCGGCAGCGCCAGCAGCGCCGCCTGCCGGACGTCCTCCGCGAGCACGTCCGTCCGCCCGGCCCAGGCCGCGAGCGCGGTCGCGGTCCGGGCCATCACGATGTCGGCGCGCATGCCGTCCACCTCGAAGGCCGCGCAGGTCGCCGCGATCTGCCGCAGCGCCCCGTCACCCAGCCGCACCGACGGCAGCAGTTCCCGCGCCGCCACGATCCGCGCCCGTACGGCGGCCTCCTCCTCGGCCCAGCGGGCCGCGAAGGCGGCCGGGTCGTCGTCGTAGGCCAGTCGCCGGCGCACGACCTCGACCCGCTGGTCCGGCTCCCGGGAGGCCGCGACCTCGACGGTCAGCCCGAACCGGTCGAGCAACTGCGGCCGCAGCTCGCCCTCTTCGGGGTTCATGGTGCCGACGAGCAGGAACCGCGCGGCGTGCCGCACGGAGACGCCCTCGCGCTCGACGTACGAGGCGCCCATCGCGGCGGCGTCCAGCAGCAGGTCGACCAGATGGTCGTGGAGGAGGTTGACCTCGTCGACGTAGAGGATCCCGCGATGCGCGTCGGCGAGCAGGCCGGGCTCGAAGGCCTTCACGCCCTCCGACAGCGCCCGTTCGATGTCCAGCGCGCCGACGAGCCGGTCCTCGGAGGCGCCGACGGGCAGCTCCACCATGCGGGCGGGCCGCTCGACACCGCCGCCGGCCTCGTGGGGCCCGTCCGGGCACCCCGGGTCGGGGGAGGCGGGGTCACAGGAGAAACGGCAGCCGGGGACGACCGGGACCGCCGGCAGCAGCGCCGACAGGGCCCGCACCGCCGTGGACTTGGCGGTGCCCTTCTCGCCGCGCACCAGCACACCGCCGACCGCCGGCGACACGGCGTTCAGCAGCAGCGCGAGCCGCAGATCGTCCTGGCCGACGACGGCCGTGAACGGAAAGGGGGTGGTCACTTGTCGTCGCCCTCCAGGTCGCCTTCGAGTTCCAGGTAGGTGGCGCGCAGCCGCTCCAGCGTCTCGGCGTCCGGCTCGGCCCACAGCCCGCGCTCGGCGGCCTCCAGCAGCCGCTCGGTGATCCCGCGCAGCGCCCACGGGTTGGACTTCTTCATGAAGTCCCGGTTCTCCGGGTCGAAGACGTACTCGGCGCTGAGCTTCTCGTACATCCAGTCGTCCACGACCCCGGCCGTGGCGTCGTACCCGAACAGGTAGTCGACGGTCGCCGCCATCTCGAAGGCGCCCTTGTAGCCGTGCCGCCGCATGGCCGCCATCCAGCGCGGGTTGACCACCCGGGCCCGGAACACGCGGTGCGTCTCCTCGCCGAGCGTGCGGGTCTTCACCTGGTCCGGGGTGGCCGAGTCGCCGACGTACGCCTCGGGGCTCGCGCCGGTGAGGTGGCGGACCATGGCGACCATGCCGCCGTGGTACTGGAAGTAGTCGTCGGCGTCGACCAGGTCGTGCTCGCGGGTGTCGACGTTCTTCGCGGCGACCGCGATCCGCCGGAACGCCGTCTCCATGTCCCCGCGCGCGGCCCGCCCGTCGAGGCCCCGCCCGTAGGCGTAGCCGCCCCACACCGCGTACACCTCGGCGAGGTCCGCGTCGGAGCGCCAGTTGCGGGCGTCGATCAGCGGCAGCAGACCGGCCCCGTAGGCGCCCGGCTTGGAGCCGAAGATCCGGGCGGTGGCGCGGCGCCGGTCGCCGTGCTCGGCGGTGTCCTCGTCGGCGTGCGCCCGGACGTGGTTGGACTCGGCGGGCTCGTCCAGCTCGGCCACCGTGCGCACGGCGTCGTCGATCAGGCCCACCACGTGCGGGAACGCGTCCCGGAAGAACCCGGAGATGCGGACCGTGACGTCGATGCGCGGCCGGCCGAGTTCCGCCAGGGGGATCACCTCGAACCCGGTCACCCGGCGCGAGGCGTCGTCCCACACCGGCCGGCAGCCCAGCAGCGCCAGGATCTCGGCGATGTCGTCGCCCTGGGTGCGCATGGCGGAGGTGCCCCACACCGTCAGGCCGACGGACTTCGGGTACTCCCCGGTGTCCTGGAGGTAGCGCTGCACCAGCGAGTCCGCGAGCGACTGCCCGACCTCCCAGCTGAGCCGGGACGGGATGGCCTTGGGGTCGACGGAGTAGAAGTTGCGGCCCGTCGGCAGGACGTTGACCAGACCGCGGGTGGGCGAGCCGGAGGGACCGGCCGGGACGTAACCGCCGTCCAGGGCGCGCAGGATGTGCCCGATCTCGTCGGTGGTGCGCGCCAGCCGCGGCACGACCTCGGCGCAGGCGAACTCCAGCACGGCCACCGCCTCGGGCAGGTCGGCGCCGAGGACCTCCCGCACCAGCGGCGCGCTCTCCGTGACCGCCCAGCCGCGCTCCTCCAGGCCCTCCGCGAACCGCCGGCACAACTGCTCCAGCAGGTCGATCGCGTCGGCGGCGCTGCGGGCGGGGCCGTCGACCAGGTCCGTCAGCTCGGCCGGCACCTTCACCGGGGCGCCCGGCTCGGCCAGCAGCTCCTTCTCCACCAGCCCGAAGTGCTCCGCCAGCGCCGCCCGGAGCCCGGGCAGCGCGCCGGCCTGCCCGCCCCACACCTGGGAGGCGCGCAGCACGGCCAGCACCAGGTTGACGCGCGGTTCGCCGACCGGACCGCCGCCCAGGACGTGCAGTCCGTCGCGGATCTGCACGTCCTTGATCTCGCACAGGTAGCCGTCGATGTGCATGACGAACTCGTCGAACGCCTCGTCGTCCGGCTGCTCGTCGACGTGCAGGTCGTGGTGGAGTTCGGCGGCCTTCACCAGCGTCCAGATCTGCGCCCGCACGGCCGGGGCCTTGGCCGGGTCCAGGTCGGAGACGAGCGCGTACTCGTCCAGGAGCTGCTCCAGCTTGGCCAGGTCGCCGTAGGTGTCGGCGCGGGCCATCGGCGGCACGAGGTGGTCGACGACGGTGGCGTGCCCGCGGCGCTTGGCCTGGGTGCCCTCGCCCGGGTCGTTGACGATGAACGGGTAGACCAGCGGCAGGTCGCCCAGCACCGCGTCCGGGGCGCACCCGGCGCTCAGCCCGAGGCCCTTGCCCGGCAGCCACTCCATGGTGCCGTGCTTGCCCATGTGCACGATGGCGTCGGCGCCGAAGCTGTGTTCCAGCCAGCGGTAGGCCGCCATGTAGTGGTGCGAGGGCGGCATGTCCGGGTCGTGGTAGATCGCGATCGGGTTCTCGCCGAAGCCGCGCGGCGGCTGGATCATCACCACGACGTTCCCGAACTGCAGGGACGCCAGCACGATGTCGTCCCCGTCGACGTAGAGGCCGCCCGGCGGCTCGCCCCACGCCTCGGTCATGGCGTCCCGCAGCTCCGGGTCGAGCTTGTCGAACCAGGCCCGGTAGTCCGCCAGCGGCACCCGCGCCGGCGCCGAGGCGAGCTGCTCCTCCGTCAGCCACTCCACGTCGTGCCCGCCGGCCTCGATCAGCCGGTGGATCAGCTCGTCGCCGTTGTCCGGGTACCCCTCGACGGTGTACCCGGCGTCCCGCAGCGCGTCCAGCACCCGCACCGCCGAGGCCGGGGTGTCGAGCCCGACCGCGTTGCCGACCCGCGAGTGCTTGGTCGGGTACGCGGTGAAGACCAGCGCGAGCCTCTTCTCGCCGTTCTCCTTGTGCTTCAGCCGGGCGTGCCGTACGGCGATGCCGGCGACCCGCGCGGCACGCTCCGGGTCGGCCAGGTACACGGGCACGTCGTCCGGGCCCTGCTCCTTGAAGGAGAACGGCACGGTGATCAGACGCCCGTCGAACTCCGGGATCGCCACCTGCATCGCGGCGTCCATGGGGGAGAGGGCGGCGTCCGACTCCTCCCAGGCCTGCCGGGAGGACGTCAGGCACAGCCCCTGCAGCACGGGGACGTTCATCTCGGCCAGGGCGCCGACGTCCCAGGCCTCCTCGTCCCCGCCGGCCGAGGCCTGCGAGGCGTGCGTGCCGCCGGCGGCCAGGACGGTGGCGACCAGGGCGTCCGCCCGGCCCAGGATCTCGTACAGCCCTTCGTCCGCCCCGCGCAGCGAACCGCAGTACACGGGCAGCGCGTTGGCGCCGTGGGCCTCGATCGCGTCGCACAGGGTGTCCACGAAGGCGGTGTTGCCGCTCAGTTCGTGGGCCCGGTAGAAGAGCACACCGACGGTCGGGCGTCCCTCGGTGTGCGCCCGCTCGCCGCGCACGCCGTACTCGGGCATCTTCCGCGGCGCGGCGAAGCCCTCGCCGGTGAGCAGCACGGTGTCGGACAGGAACCGGGCCAGCTCGGTGAGGTTCTCCGGGCCGCCCTCCACGAGGTACTTCAGCGCCTCCGCGACGACCCCGGCGGGCACGGACGACTCGGCCATCAGCTCCGCGTCCGGCACTGTCTCGCCGCCCAGCAGCACGGTGGGGATCCCGGAGGCCCTCAGCGCGGCGAGCCCGTCCTCCCAGGCCCGCTTGCCGCCGAGCAGCCGCACCACGGCGATGTCCGCCCCGTGCAGCAGCGCCGGCAGCTCCTCGCGCACGTCCACGCGGGTCGGATTGCCGATCCGGTACGAGGCGCCCGTGGCGGCCCGGGCCGCCAGCAGGTCCGTGTCGGCGGTCGACAACAACAACACAGTGCTCATGCGGGTGCTCCCGGTGGGATGAAGGGCAGTCCTTGCGGCGCGCCGGACTCGATGAGCCGCCACAGCGCGTCGGTGTCCGCGTGCTGTTCGATGAGGTCGCCGAGCCGGTCGAGCTGCTCCTCGCGCAGCGCGGCGAACGAGGTGCCGGGAGCCGGCACGAAACGGCGGCCCGCGGCGGCCGCCACCTCGCGCAGGAACGCCCGCCGGAAGCCGTCCGACTCCAGTGAGCCGTGCCAGTGGGTGCCCCAGGTCTGGCCGACCCGGCAGCCGTCCAGGAAGGGTTCACCACCGGTGACGTCGGCGACCCCGTGGTGGATCTCGTAGCCCTCGACCCGCTCCCCGAGGGCCTCGCCCTCCGGCCGGGTGAGGGTCTTCTCGCGGGCGAACCGCACCCGCACGGGCAGGATGCCCAGCCCGTCGACCCGGCCCCGGCGGCTCTCCACGTCGTCCTCGATGTGCTCGCCGAGGATCTGGAAGCCGCCGCAGACGCCGAGCACCGGCCGCTGCTCGGCGGCCCTGCGCACCAGGGCGTCGGCGAGCCCCCGCTCGCGCAGCCAGTCCAGCGCGCGGACCGTCCCTCGGGTGCCGGGCACGATGACGAGGTCGGCGTCGGCCAGCTCCTCCGGCCGGTCCACGAACCGCACCACGACACCGGGTTCGGCGGCCAGCGCGTCGACGTCCGTGAAGTTGGACATGAGGGGGACCGCGCACACGGCGACACGCAGCACGTCCTGTCCGACGGGCGGCGCGACGACGGACTCGCGCACCGCACCGCGCAGGGACACCCGCAGCCCGTCCTCCTCGTCGATCCCGAGCCCGTGCCGGAAGGGCAGCACGCCGTACGTCCGCCGCCCCGTGAGGCCCTGGAGCATCTCCAGCCCGGGCTCCAGCAGGGAGACGTCCCCGCGGAACTTGTTGACCAGGAACCCGGCGACGCGCTCCTGGTCCTCGCGGGACAGCAGCGCCACCGTCCCGAAGAACGAGGCGAAGACACCGCCCCGGTCGATGTCGCCCACGACGAGCACCGGGAGCCCGGCGTTCCGGGCGATGCCCATGTTGACGATGTCGGTCCGCCGCAGGTTGATCTCGGCGGGAGAACCGGCCCCCTCACAGATCACCGCGTCATACGTGCCCCGCAACTGCTCCAGACAGTCCAGCACCGTCCCGAGCAGCTTCCGCTGCCGCCCGCCGTGGTAGCCGCGCGCGCTCATCTCGCCGACCGGCTTGCCCAGCAGCACGACCTGACTGCTCTGCTCGCCACCGGGCTTGAGCAGCACGGGGTTCATCAGCGCGGTCGGCTCGACCCGGCAGGCCTGTGCCTGCATGGCCTGCGCCCGCCCGATCTCGGCGCCCTCCCGCGTCACGAAGGAGTTCAGGGACATGTTCTGCGCCTTGAAGGGCGCGACCTTGACGCCCTGACGCACCAGCCACCGGCAGATCCCGGCCGTCACGACGCTCTTGCCCGCGTCGGAGGTGGTCCCGGCGACGAGAAGCCCACCGCTCATGACGTACGCCCCTTCGTGATGTGGCGCGCGGCGACACAGACGCCGAGCGCGAGCCAGCCGACGCGGCGGGACAGCCGCACGGCCCGTTCGACGTCCCGGATGCCGACGCCCCGCCCCGCCTCGTTGAGCACGGGCCGGTGCTCCACCCGCCCGCCGTACGACAGGGTCCCGCCCAGCCGCACCCCGAGCGCCCCCGCGAACGAGGCCTCCACGGGGCCGGCGTTGGGGCTCGGGTGCTGCGCGGCGTCCGCCCGCCAGGCGCGCACGGCGCCGCGCGGATCCGGCCCGGCCAGCGTCGCCAGGACGGCCGTCAGCCGCGCCCCCGGCCACCCCATGACGTCGTCCAGCCGCGCGGAGGCCCACCCGAAGCGGCGGTAACGGGCCGACTTGTGCCCGACCATGGCGTCCAGGGTGTTGACGGCCCGGAACCCGAGCAGCCCCGGCACCCCGCCCAGGGCCCCCCACACCAGTGCCCCCACCACCGCGTCGGAGGTGTTCTCGGCGACGGACTCGACCACGGCCCGGGCAATGCCGTCGGCGTCCAGGGCCTGCGGGTCGCGTCCGCACAGATGCGGCAGCCGCGCCCGGGCCGCCTCGACGTCGCCCGCCTCCAGGGCACGTCCGATGGTCCGCGCCTCGCGCGCGAGTGAAGTCCCCCCGACGACGGCCCAGGTGGCGGCACCGGTGAGCGCGACGGAGGCGACGGCGGAGGACCGCACCGCACGCTGGGCGACAGCCCCCAGCGCGACGGCGCCTGACGCGCACACCCCGGCGTGCAGCGCGCCCCACCCGCGGTGGTCCCGCCACACCACTCGTTCCACGGCACCCGCGGCCCGCCCGAACGCGGCGACCGGATGCCCTCGGCGGGGGTCGCCGAGCAGCAGGTCACCGATCAGGCCGGCGGCGGCACCGTACGCGAAGACGCGACCGGCACCCATGGGGTCAGCCGCCCAACGGGGCAGGCAGGGGTGGGGTGCTGAACCTCGATCGGCAGCCGCGCATGGCGATACGTGTCCTCACTCAGGGTGTCCGCGCCCTGGTTCGACGTGACCGGCGGTGAGAGTTCCTGGCTCCCGGGGATGGCTACCCCGGTGACAGTGGCGGGACCGCGCCGGACTCGCACCGGCTTCCTCTCCTGCCGCCGTACTGGCCCCGGAAGTCCACCACGGGCGCGAACCGCCGTCAACTTGCCCTTGACCTGCGAGGGGAGAGTGTGGAGAACCCCACACCGTCCCTTTCGCACACACGACGACCGGGCGGCACGGGACCGAGGTCCCGTGCCGCCCGGCGGACACGATGTGCGGTCGGGCCGTCAGGCCACGATCAGGTAGATGCCGTACCCCACGGCCGCCGCGCACGCGGCGAAGCACGCGTAGGCGCCCGTCACCGCCAGGCCCGCGGACCCGCCCTGCGCCACCGCCCGTTCGCGGCGCGACAGACCGGTGATGCCGAGGGTGAACAGCCCCACGAGGGCCACGGTGACCACGAGGCTGACGCCGAAGACGGAGCCGAGCGCCGCCCAGTCGATCTTCATCTCTGCTTCTTCCTTGTAACCGGTGGGCGGGGTCAGACCGTGGTGGTCGTGGTGGGCGTCCGCTCGGCGGCCGCCTGGGCGGGGAACGTCGGGACGTCGCCGGCCGTGGGGCCCGCGGGCGGCGGCGTCACCGCGGCCATCGCCGCGGTCACCACGCCGGCCGGCTCCTCGTCGGCTTCGGCGCCGGCGTCGTTGACGTTGGTGTGGTCGACGACCTCACGCCGGGAGAGCTTCCAGATCGCCGCGGAGGAGGCGACGAGGAAGACGGCCACCACGGCGGTGCCCCAGTTCCCGAAGCCGGTGACGTACTCGGCGAGCGCGCCCACCAGGGCGGCCGCCGGCAGGGTCAGGCCCCAGGCGACGAACATCCGCGTCGCGGTCGACCAGCGGACGACACCGCCCTTGCGGCCGAGGCCCGCGCCCATCACCGCGCCGGACACGGAGTGGGTGGTGGAGAGGGAGAAGCCGAGGTGCGAGGAGGCCAGGATGACCGTGGCCGCGCTGGTCTGGGCGGCGAAGCCCTGCTGCGGCCGGAGGTCGGTCAGGCCCTTGCCCATGGTCCGGATGATGCGCCAGCCGCCCAGGTAGGTGCCGAGCGCGATCGCGATGCCCGCGGAGAGGATGACCCACATGGGCGGGTCGGAGTCGGGGGCGACGGCGCCGCCGGCGACCAGGGCCAGGGTGATGACACCCATCGTCTTCTGCGCGTCGTTGGTGCCGTGCGCCAGGGAGACCAGGCCCGCCGAGGCGATCTGGCCGGCCCGGTAGCCCTTCTCGGACGCCTTGCCGTCGGCCTTGCGGCCCAGCGAGTACGTCAGCCGCGTGGCCAGCATCGCCGCGACGCCCGCCACCAGCGGGGCGGCGACCGCCGGGATGAGCACCTTGGTCACCAGCACGTCGCCGTGCACCGCGCCGACGCCCGCCGAGGCGATCGTGGCGCCGATCAGACCGCCCATGAGGGCGTGCGAGGAACTGGACGGCAGGCCGACCAACCACGTCAGCAGGTTCCACAGGATCGCGCCGACCAGGGCGGCGAAGATGACTTCGGGACGGATGCCGGCCTCGTCGACGAGGCCCTTGGAGATCGTGTTGGCGACTTCGACGGACAGGAAGGCGCCGACCAGGTTCAGGACCGCGGACATGGCGACCGCGGCCTTCGGTCGCATGGCGCCCGTGGAAATGGTCGTGGCCATCGCGTTCGCGGTGTCGTGGAAACCGTTCGTGAAATCGAACGCGAGTGCGGTTACCACCACAATCGCGAGGATCAGCGAGAAGCTTTCCATTTACCCAGGCAATCGTTCGAGGTCATTGGCTGGACGAACGTAAGTAACCCGAGTGAACGGAAGATGAACTGGGAGGGGCGCATGGGTGTCCACAACGGGGGTTTGACGTTCCGCCCCGCTGTGAGACTCCCCACGCCCCCGCGACCTAGGCGCCCCCCGCGAACGTCTCAGCCGATCGAGTGACCCGTCGAGGACGTTCCGTCACCGGTGCCCGGTGCCCGGTGCCCGGTCTTCGGTGCCGCCCGGCCGGAGCCCCATCGGATACAAGCCGCACGGCCGTGTGCCGGGCCTCCGCCTGGCAGGATCGCCGCATGGCTGAGCAGCGAGACGACGAGCGGGACAGGCGGGACGTCCGGGGCGGCGGAGAGGACGCGGGCCAGGCGCGCGCCTCCTCGCGGCGCAGGAGCGTACGCCCCGAGGAGGCACGCGCCTGGGAGGAACTCGTCGCGACGGCCCGCCGCACGGTCGCGGAGGGACTCGTCGTCGGCACGTCCGGCAACGTCTCGGTGCGTGTCGGGGACACCGTCCTGGTCACGCCCTCCGGCGTCCCCTACGACCGCCTCACGCCCGGCGACGTCACAGGCGTCGACCTCGACGGCCGGCAGGTCCTCGGCACCCTCGTCCCCACCAGCGAGCTGCCCATGCACCTGGCCGTCCACCGCACCACCGACGCCCGTGCCGTCGTGCACACCCACGCCGTGCACGCCACGGCCGTGTCCACGCTCGTGACCGAGCTGCCGCTGATCCACTACATGGCCGCCGCGCTCGGCGGACCCGTCCGGGTCGCCCCCTACGCCACGTACGGCACCGACGAGCTGGCCGCGCACATGCTGCGCGCCCTCGCCGGCCGCTCCGGCTGCCTCCTGCAGAACCACGGCACCGTCACCTACGGCGCCACCCTCGACCAGGCCTACGACCGCACGGCCCAGCTGGAGTGGATGTGCCGCCTGTGGCTCACCGCCACGTCGGTGCCGGGCCTCACACCGAGCCTGCTGTCCGGTCGGCAACTGGCGGAGGTGCGGGAGCGGCTGCGCGGCTACGGCCAGCGGTCCTGACCCGGCGCGCGACGTCACCCCGCCGCCGCCTCCCACTGGTCGCCCGCGCACCCCGCCGGGACACTGGAGCCGTGCGCACTGTCAGAGCGACGGCCGCTGCCGTCACCGCCGCGCTAGGGGCCGGCGCCGCCGCGGTGGCGGCCGGCCGGCTCGCCAGCGACGCCGCGCTCAAGGCGCCCGCGGGCCGGCCGCTGCCCACCGAACCCCGGCTCACCGTGCACGGCACCGCCGCCGGGCGGATCACCCTCACCCGGGACCTGGCCGCCCTGCGGCCCGGCCGCTACGGCCTGTCCGGCGACGGCTCCCACGCGATCGTCGGCCCCGTCCTGGCCGGCGCCCCGCCCTCCGCCGACACCGTCGTGCGCCGTCTGGAGAGCGTGACGCACGGCACCCTGGAACCCGGCGACAAGGTCTGGCTCACCCCCAACGTGCACGTCGGCGACCCGGGCTCCGCCCTCGGCATCGAACACGCCGACGTCGACGTCCCCGGCGAACTCGGCGCCCTGCCCGCGTGGTTCGTGCCCGGCGCCCGGGACACCTGGGTGATCGCTGTGCACGGCCTGGGCACCACCCGGGAAGTCGCCCTCAACGTCATGGGGTTCTGGCACCGCAGCCGCTTCCCGGTGCTCGCCCTCGCCTACCGCGGCGACCTCGGCGCACCCCGCCCCGCCGACGGCCTGAACCACCTCGGCGAGACCGAGTGGCGCGACCTCGACGCGGCGATCCGCTACGCCGTGCGCTACGGCGCCCGCCAGGTCGTCCTGCACGGCTGGTCCACCGGCGCCACCATGGCCCTGCGCGCCGCCGAGCGCTCGGGGCTGCGCGAGCGGGTCTCCGGGCTCGTCCTGGACTCGCCGGTGCTCAGCTGGGAGACCACCTTGCGCGCCCTGGCCGCGGCCCGGCGCACCCCGGGCGCGCTGCTGCCCCTCGCCGTGCGCGCCGCCCGGGGCCGCACCGGCCTGTCCGGCGACCGCGTCACCGCCCCCTACGACGGCATCCGCGTCCCGGCCCTGGTCTTCCACGGCCCCGGCGACACGGTCGCCCCGTGGCGGCTCTCCCGCCGGCTCGCCGACGCCCGCCCCGACATGGTCTCCCTCCACACCGTCGGCGACGCCCCGCACGGAGCCATGTGGAACGCCGACCCCCGGGCCTACGAGGAAGCCCTGCGGCGCTTCCTGACCCCGCTCATGTGACCGGCCCTCGGCGACCCGGCCGCACGCACCCCCCGTTCACGCCCCCTTCGCCCCCTCGCAACCACGTCCCGGCCCGGCCCTCACCGACCGGTCGTGATGATTCCGTTTAGCGTCGTACGACTGGCCTGTTCCCGGCCGGGGACCACTCCGGCGAGCCGGTGCGTTGGCCATCCCCGTCGCCCGCGGTGACATTCCGTTTGGGTTTTCGGACCGTCAACCGGAAGACTGCCCCCGTGACGTCCCGTATCCCGCGCGACTCCAGGCTCCGACTCGTCCGCCCGCGATCCCTGGCCGCCGCCCCCGCAGCGATGAACCAGCGGCGCTCGCGCCGACCCGCCCCGCGCCCCCCGGAGGGCACCCCGGCACCGGCGGAACTGGCCAGAATGGCTCGCTCAGGTCTGGCCGGCGCGGCCCGCGTCGCCCGCTGGGCCGACGCCGCGCTCGGCCCCGGCGGGGACAGCGCCACGGCCGACGGCAAGGCCACCCTCTCCGAGGCGACCGCCGAACGGGCCGCCCGCGACCTCGGCCTGACCCCCGCTCAGGTCAGAGCCGCCTGGGACACCGCCCGGCTCGCCGGTCTCGTCGAGGTGCACGGCGACAGCGCCCGCCCCGGCTGGCGGCTGCGCGCCTGGAACCGCGACGACAGCGCCGTCCTGCGCGGCTGGGTCGCCCTCTTCGACGCCTGGTCGCTGGCCTGCCCGGAGCCCGAGGAACACGAGCCCGCCGCCGTCGCCGAGGTCGTCTCGGCCATGCCCCAGGTGCTCTCCTTCCTCCAGCTGTCCGCCGGCCCCGTCCCCGTCGAGCAGCTCCTCGACCTCCTGGAGCAGCGCGTCACCGAGCTGCGCACCGCCCGCTGCGAGATTGCCTACGGCCCCCAGCCCGAGCCGCCGGCCGAACCGGAGCCCACCGACGCCCCGCTCGCTCCCCTGCTGGACTGGGCCCTGCGCGCCCTCGCCTCCGTCGGCGCCCTCACCTACGGGGACGGGCAGGCCACGCTCACCCCGCTCGGCAACTGGGCCGTCTGGGTCAAGCTGGAGCAGATCTGCGTCGCCGCGCAGAGCCCCGCCGGGAACATCGAGCAGGGCGCCGAGGACATGCTCCGCGGCTGCGCCCAGCTGCGCCCGAACGCGGCCCGCGCCGAGTACCGCGCCTGGCTCGCCGCCCGCACCGTCGGCAGCGCCGTCACCGAGCTCCTCGACGCCGCCCGCGGCGAGGACGCCCTGCTGCGCGGCCTGGCCTTCGAGGCGCTGCGCGTGGTCGGCGCCCCCGCCGAACCGGACGTCCGCGCCGTGCTGGACGAGCCCACGCTGCGGCCGTACGCGCTGCTGTGGCTCGCCGAGCACGACGGCGCCGACCCGGAGGACGCCCACGAGGTCCTCACCCGGCAGGAGGCGACCTGGCTGTGGGTGGACACCGCCGCCGCCGTCGCCGACCACGGGGAGGCCCCGCTGCTCGTGCGGCACCTGGAGTCCGCCGTGCAGCCGACCGTCCCGATGCTGCTGGACGAGGTCCGCGCCGTGGGGCACCCGCGCACCGTGCAGGTCCTGGTCGCGCTCGCCGCGGCCCACCCCGACCCGGCGCTCGCCAAGGCCGTCCGCCGGGCCGCCTTCCAGGTGCACACGGGCGGCAGCTAGGCGCCCGTGTCGGGCGCGTAGGTACCGAAGCTCCAGACGTTGCCCTCGACGTCCCGGGCCATGTAGTCCCGGGAGCCGTAGTCCTGGTCCGTCGGGGGCATCAGGATCTCCACGCCGTGCTCCACGGCGTGGCGGTGGTGCGCGTCGACGTCGTCCACCACGACGTACACCCCTGTGGTGCCGGCGCCTTTCATGGCTCTGTCGAAGACGCTGCCGGTGCCGCGGGTGCCGATCATCACCGCGCCGTTGCCCTGCGCCAGCTCGGCGTGCAGCACCGAGCCGTCCTCGCCCTCGTACACCGACAGCTCGGTGAAGCCGAGGGCCTCCGTCAGCTGGCGGATCGCCGCCTTCGCGTCCCCGTACAGCAGCGTCGGGTAGACGCTCGGGCGCCCGCCGGAGGTGCCTGCCATGCCGATCACTCCCTTGTGCTCGGTCGCCGTGATCCTCGATGGTCCGGACCCGTTGTCCAGTCTGGCAGCGGGCACTGACAACGACCCGTCGGGACGAACCGGACGTCCGCACGCAGAAAAAGTGGTTGCACCGCCCCGTTAGACTGTCCCCATGGCCTTTCTCCTCGCGCATTAGACGGCGGGAACGTCCTCAGCCGCCCATCCCGCCCCCGTATCGCCCTGGAGTCTGTCCGTGATCTCCGCCTCCGGTATCGAGCTGCGCGCCGGTGCCCGCGTCCTCATCGAAAACGCCTCCTTCCGGGTCGCCAAGGGCGACCGCATCGGCCTGGTCGGCCGCAACGGCGCGGGGAAGACCACCCTCACCAAGTGTCTGGCCGGCGAGGGCATGCCCGCCGGCGGCACCATCACCCGCTCCGGCGAGGTCGGCTACCTCCCGCAGGACCCGCGCACGGGCGACCTCGACATCCTCGCCCGCGACCGCATCCTCTCCGCCCGCGGCCTGGACGTCCTGATCCGCAAGATGCGCGAGAACGAGCAGCGCATCGCCAACGGGCAGGGCGCCACCCGCGAGAAGGCGCTCAAGCAGTACGAGCGCCAGGAGACGGAGTTCCTCACCAAGGGCGGGTACGCCGCCGAGGCCGAGGCCGCCACCATCGCCGCCGCGCTCAACCTGCCCGACCGCGTGCTCGGCCAGCCCCTGCACACCCTCTCCGGCGGTCAGCGGCGCCGGATCGAGCTGGCCCGGATCCTGTTCTCCGACGCGGACACCCTGCTGCTCGACGAGCCGACCAACCACCTCGACGCCGACTCGATCGTCTGGCTGCGCGACTACCTCAAGACCTACCGCGGCGGCTTCATCGTGATCTCCCACGACGTCGACCTGGTCGAGACGGTCGTGAACAAGGTGTTCTACCTGGACGCCAACCGCGCCCAGATCGACATCTACAACATGGGCTGGAAGCTCTACCAGCAGCAGCGCGAGGCCGACGAGAAGCGCCGCAAGCGCGAGCGCGCCAACGCCGAGAAGAAGGCCGCCGCGCTGCACTCGCAGGCCGACAAGATGCGCGCCAAGGCCACCAAGACCGTCGCCGCGCAGAACATGGCCCGCCGCGCGGACAAGCTGCTGTCCGGCCTGGAGGCGGTCCGCCAGTCCGACAAGGTCGCCAAGCTCCGCTTCCCCGAGCCCGCGCCCTGCGGCAAGACCCCGCTGATGGCCGAGGGCCTGTCGAAGTCCTACGGCTCGCTGGAGATCTTCACCGACGTCGACCTGGCCATCGACAAGGGCAGCCGCGTGGTCATCCTCGGCCTCAACGGCGCCGGCAAGACCACCCTGCTGCGGCTGCTGGGCGGCGTCGAGCAGCCCGACACCGGCATGGTCGTCCCCGGCCACGGCCTGAAACTCGGGTACTACGCCCAGGAGCACGAGACCCTCGACCCGGACCGCACGGTCCTGGAGAACATGCGCTCCGCCGCGCCCGACATGGACCTCGTCGAGGTCCGCAAGGTGCTCGGCTCGTTCCTGTTCTCCGGCGACGACGTCGACAAGCCGGCCGGGGTCCTCTCCGGCGGCGAGAAGACCCGCCTCGCCCTCGCCACCCTCGTGGTGTCCTCGGCGAACGTGCTGCTCCTCGACGAGCCGACCAACAACCTCGACCCGGCCAGCCGCGAGGAGATCCTCGGCGCGCTGCGCACCTACAAGGGCGCGGTCGTCCTCGTCACGCACGACGAGGGCGCGGTCGAGGCGCTCCAGCCGGAGCGCATCATCCTGCTGCCGGACGGCATCGAGGACCTGTGGGGCGCCGACTACGCGGATCTCGTCGCCCTGGCCTGAGCGTCAGTACCGCTTGATCGAATGCGTGATCAACGGCGTATGGATCATTCGGCCCATCGGTGATCCATCATCTGTGTGAGATCTCCTCGTACCGAGGTGTGTCCTACATCGATTTCGCGGCCGAGCCCCTGATCCTTCGGGGCTCGGCCGCGACGTCTTTCTGACCTGGCATTTCCCGGGACGATGCGTTCGGCCTCGGGGACGACGCTCTTCGGAATTCTGCATTCCGCATGTGGGGATGTGCTCCCGTCGTCACAACCGTGTCTCACGGACCTTGCCGAATGGGTGGCCATCAGGGCCCGGAGGGGTGATCATGAGGAGACCAGAGCGCACTTCCCATGAGGAGGCACGGGTGGCCGAGACTCTGAAGAAGGGCAGCCGGGTGACCGGCGCCGCGCGCGACAAGCTCGCGGCAGACCTGAAGAAGAAGTACGACGCCGGTGCGAGCATCCGGGCGTTGGCCGAGGAGACCGGCCGCTCGTATGGCTTTGTGCACCGCATGCTCAGTGAGTCGGGCGTCACGCTGCGAGGGCGTGGCGGGGCGACCCGGGGCAAGAAGGCCACAGCCTGACCCCGGGTGGCCCCACGGCTTCGATGGTGGCCACCCGGTCGTTCACCTGACCGACCGGGTGGTTACTGTGCAGTCACTTAGCTGTGTCGTGCCCGGCGCAAGCCGGCGTACGGCACGGATGACGACCGCACACTTCGGAGGCGTCCCATGGCTTCGCCCGACCAGGACCTCGTTCCCGTACTCGACAAGGACGGCGTACGGCTCACCGTCGACGACGCGATCGCCACGGTGACGCTGACCAACCCGGCCAAGCGCAACGCGCAGAGCCCCGCTCTGTGGCGGGCGCTGACCGAGGCCGGGCGGCTGCTGCCGGGCTCCGTCCGCGTCGTGGTCCTGCGGGCCGAGGGCATGTCCTTCTCGGCCGGGCTCGACCGGCAGGCGTTCACGCCCGAGGGCTTCGACGGGGAACCGTCATTCATCGACCTCGCGCGCGGCGGCGACGCCGAGTTGGACGCGACCATCGCCGAGTACCAGGAGGCGTTCACCTGGTGGCGGCGCAGCGACATCGTCTCCGTCGCCGCTGTCCAGGGGCATGCCATCGGGGCGGGCTTCCAGCTCGCCCTCGCCTGCGACCTGCGCGTCGTCGCCGACGACGTGCAGTTCGCCATGCGCGAGACCAGCCTCGGACTCGTGCCCGACCTGACGGGTACGCATCCGCTGGTGGGGCTCGTCGGCTACGCCCGCGCGCTGGAGATCTGCGTGACCGGGCGCTTCGTTGCGGCCGAGGAGGCCGTCAGCACCGGGCTCGCCAACGTGGCCGTGCCCGCCGGGCAGCTCGACGACACGGTCCGCGACCTCACCGCGGCCGTCCTCGCCGCGCCCCGCGACGCCGTCATCGAGACCAAGGCCCTGCTGCGCGGCGCCCAGGACCGCACCTACGAGGAGCAGCGCCGCGCCGAGCGCCAGTCCCAGGCCCGCCGGCTGCGGGACCTCGCGGGCGTCGGCGACTGAGACCGACGCCGCGGCCGGAGCGGGGTCAGCCGAGGGCGCTCACCACGACCGCCACCGTCGGGTGGTCCGGCAGGACCTGCCCGACCGCCGTGCGGACCGCGCGGGCCACGTCACCGGCCCGCCGGTCCGCGGCCACCGCCACCTCCAGCCGGACGTGGCGGCGCGTCAGCGCGGCGTCGGCGGCCGGCACCTCCTCGATGTGCACCGGGTGACCCAGCGTGCCGGTCAGCCGGAGCACGCCCGGCACCTCCAGCGCGGCGCCGGCCACGCGGCCCTCGTCGCCGCCCTCCACCCGTTCGGCCCGCGGCGGTTCGGGGAACGCGGCCTCGGGCTCCCCGTCCGGGTCCTCCTCCAGCAGGCCCGTCACTTTCAGGTCCACCTCCGCGACCGCCAGGCCGAGCCGCTGTGTCGCCGCGCTCGCCAGTGCCGCCCGCAGCAGCGACGCCGTCTCGGGCAGCGGCCGCGAGGCCGTGGCCGTGAACTGCGCGGTCACCCGCAGCGGCCCCGGCGGCAGGGCACTCGGCGGCGCCGGCACGGTCGGTTCGTGAATCGCCTCAAGGTCCGCGAGCGCGATCCGGAGCGCGTCGAGGCGTACTCCCGGGGCGTCGCGCGCCGCACGCCCCAGCACCGCCTCGACCGCCCGTTCGGCGATCCAGGCGCCGTCCCGCGCCTCACCCAGCGGCAGAAGCCTGCCCAGACCCAGTTGATGTCTCACTGCTCGCGTCCATCGGTCGGCCGTCATTCCTCCAGCCTGCCGCATCAGAGGCGCGCTTCCACGTAACCGTGCTTACGGTGGTCGAAGGACGACGACCGAAAGGGACGTGCGGCGATGACTGACATGACCGAGAACCGGGGCGGGGAGAGCGAGACGGCGGCGGCGCGCAGAAGCCCTCTGACCAAGCGAGGTGGGGGAGACCCGGGCTCCCGGGGCCGGACCACCATCGCCGACGGCGTCGTCGAGAAGATCGCCGGGCTCGCCGCGCGCGACGTGGACGGCGTGCACGCCATGGGCAGCGGACTGTCCCGCACCTTCGGAGCCGTGCGCGACCGGGTGCCCGGCGGCCAGAAGTCGGGGGTGACCCGCGGTGTGAAGGCCGAGGTCGGCGAGGTGCAGGCCGCCCTCGACCTGGAGATCGTCGTCGAGTACGGCGTGTCGATCGCCGACGTGGCGCGGGACGTGCGGGAGAACGTCATCACGGCCGTCGAGCGGATGACCGGCCTGGAGGTCGTCGAGGTCAACATCGCGGTGAGCGACGTCAAGCTGCCGGACGAGGAGGAAGAGGAACCGGAGCGCCGGATCCAGTGAGGCACGGGCCAGGACACGGCAGAGCGGATGAGGAGCTGAGGAGCGCATGAGCATGGGCGTGGCCGGGATGATCGCCGGCATGGCGCTGGCATTCGCCGGATACTTCGGTGGGTTCGGGGCGTTTTTGCTGGTGGCGGCGCTGGGCGCCGTCGGCTTCGGCGTCGGCCGGTTCCTCGAGGGGGACATGGACCTCGGCGACTTCTTCCGCAACCGTGACGAACGGTGGCGGTGACGCCCGTGAGCACGGGTGCCGGTGAGCTCGACAGACCACTGACCGTCGTCCCGCCGGGCGAGCGCGGGGCGACCAGGATCGCCGACCGGGTCGTCGCGAAGATCGCCTCGCAGGCGGCCCGCGAGGCCGTCGGGACGCTGCCGCCCGACGTCGACCGGCCGTCGGCCAGCGTCAGCGTCCACCGTGACGTCGTCCACGTCCGGGTGCACGTGGAGCTCGCCTACCCCTGCGACATCGGCGACCGCTGCCGGAGCGTGCGGCGTCAGGTGGTCGAGCGCGTGGGCGCTCTGGTGGGCATGCAGGTGCCGGAGGTCGTCGTCCAGGTGGAGGGGCTGCATCTGGCCGGGGCACCCGGAGCCGGACAGCGGAGGACGCGATGAGCGAACCCCGGGGCACCGAACCCCAAGGCACCGAACCGCAGGGCAGCGAGCCCGAGGGCACGACACAGCGCCTGCCCCTCCTGGAGAAGCCGCAGACGGACGACGGCACCGGACCCGGCCGGCCCGCGCCACAGGCGGAGGCCGGGGGCGAGGGTGGCCGTGCGGGCCGCTTCTGGTCGGCACGCCGCGTCCCCGCGGGCATCGTCGCGCTGCTGCTCCTGGGCGTGGCGGGGCTGTTCCTCTACGACATCGTCTCGGTGCGCGCGGGCCGGCCCGGCATGAGCTGGCGCCGGGACCTGACCCGGCAGCTCGCCGAACGGCCCCTGGACGACACCTGGGTGCTCCTCGGAGCCGGGGCCGCCGCCGCGCTCGGCCTCTGGCTGATCGCCCTGGCCGTCACCCCCGGCCTGCGGCACGTGCTGCCGATGCGCCGCACACACGCCGGGGTACGGGCCGGCCTGGACCGGGACGCCGCCGCGAGCGCCCTGCGCGACCGGGCCGTGGAGGTCGCCGGCGTGCAGTCGGCACGGGTCCGGGTGCGCCGGCGCCGTGCGAAGGTCCGCGCCCTGTCGCACTTCCGGGAACTGGACGAGGTACGGAGCGACCTGGACGCCGTGCTCGGCGACGCCGTGCACGGCCTGGGACTGTCCCGGCCGCCCTCGCTGTCGGTGCGGGTACGGCGCCCGGGCCGGAAGGGGTGACGACGATGCTCAGAGGCGTCAACCGTGTCTTCCTCGGGCTGGTGGGCCTGGTGCTGCTGGTGCTGGGCGGCTCGGTCCTGGCCGCCGGCCTCGGCGTGTCGCTGCCCTCCTGGTGGATCCACGACAGCGAGCACGACGTGCTGCTCAGCGACGCCGAGCGCACCCGCTGGCGGGAGGCCGGCTGGTGGTGGCCGGTCGTCATCGCCGCGCTGGCGGTCCTGCTGCTGCTCGCCCTGTGGTGGCTGGTCGCGGTCCTGCGCAGGCGCCGCCTCGCCGAGGTCCTGGTCGACACCGGCGACGGCGAGGGCGCCCTGCTGCGCGGCCGGGCCCTGGAGCAGGTCCTCACCCAGGAGGCGGAGCGGATCGACGGCGTCGACCGGCCCCGGGCCCATCTGACGGGCCGTCGTACCGCCCCCGAGGCCCACGTACGCCTCGCCCTGGAGCCGCACGTGGACCCGGGAACCGCCCTGACCGACTTCACGACCGGTGCCCTGCACCACGCCAGGACGTCGGCGGGGCTCGCGTCGCTCCCGGCGGAGGTGAGACTGCGCGCGGTCAAGCACGGCGCCGAACGGGTCAGTTGAGCCCGGCCGCTCAGAACCCGTGCCGTGCCCCGCCGTCCACCGGCACCATGACACCGGTCAGATAGGACGCGGCCGGCGACAGCAGGAACGCGGCCACCCGCCCGAACTCCTCGGGCGTCCCGTACCGCCGCAACGGGATGCGCGACTCCGAAGCCGCCCGGGTCGCCCCGGGGTCGGCCGACAGCGAGTCCAGCTCGCGCACCCGGTCGGTGTCGATCCGCCCGGGCAGCACACCGACCACCCGGATGCCGCGCGGCCCGAGCTCGTCGGAGAGCGACTTGGCGAATCCGGCCAGTCCCGGCCGCAGCCCGTTGGAGATGGTCAGGCCCGGGATCGGCTCGTACACCGACCCGGACAGCACGAACCCGATGACCCCCCCGGCCTCCAGCTCGGCCGCCGCGGCGCGCGCCAGCCGCACCGCGCCGAGGAACACCGACTCGAACGCCGTCTGCCACTGCTCGTCGGTGTTGTCGGCGACGAACCCGGCGGGCGGCCCGCCCACGCTGACGAGGACACCGTCGAAGCGCCCGAAGTGCTCCCGCGCGGCCGAGAGCAGCACGGCCGCCGCGTCGGGGTCGGCGTTGTCGACGGCCACCCCGACCGCGTTCGGGCCCAGCGCGGCGGCCGCCTCGGCGGCACTCTTCTCGTCCCGCCCCGAGACGACCACCTTCGCCCCGTCCGCGACGAGCTCACGCGCGGAGGCGTTGCCGAGGCCGCGTGTGGCCCCGGTGACGACGTACACCCGGTCCTTCAGTCCAAGATCCATGGCCCTATCCTGCCCCGTCCTCCCCGAACAGGGCGAGGGCGGTGTTCACCAGGCCGATGTGGCTGAACGCCTGCGGGAAGTTGCCCAGCTGCCGGCCGGCCACCGGGTCGTACTCCTCGGACAGCAGGCCGACGTCGTTGGCCAGCCCCACCAGCCGTTCGAACAACTCGCGGGCCTCCTTCGTGCGGCCCGTCATGTGCAGGGCGTCCGCGAGCCAGAACGAGCACACCAGGAAGGTGCCCTCGCTGCCGGGCAGCCCGTCGACGTCCGTGAAGTCCGCTTCGGTGGTGCTGTAGCGCCGCAGCAGGCCGCGGTGGTCCAGCTCCTCGCGGACCGCGTCGATCGTGCCGATCACCCGGGGATCGTCCGGCGGCAGGAAGCCCACGCGCGGGATGAGCAGCAGCGCGGCGTCCAGCTCCCGTGAGCCGTAGGACTGCGTGAAGGTGTTGCGCTCGGGGTCGTAGCCCTTCTCGCAGACCTCGCGGTGCACCTCCTCGCGCAGCGCGCGCCAGGCGTCCAGGTCGCCGTGCAGCTCCGGATGGCTCTCCAGGGTGCGCACGGCGCGGTCGGCGGCCACCCACACCATCACCTTGGAGTGCACGAACTGGCGCCGGCCGCCGCGCACCTCCCACAGCCCCTCGTCCGGCTGCCGCCAGTTCGTCCGCAGGAAGTCCATCAGGGCCGTCTGCAGCGCCCACACGTCCGGCTGGGGCGACAGGCCCGACTCGCGGGCCAGTGACAGGGAGTCCATGACCTCGCCGTAGACGTCCAGCTGGAGCTGGTTCACGGCGTCGTTGCCGATGCGGACGGGCGTGGACTCGTCGAAGCCGGACAGCCAGGGCAGCTCGAACTCGGGCAGCCGCCGCTCGCCCGCCAGCCCGTACATGATCTGCAGGTCGGCCGGGTCGCCCGCGACCGCGCGCAGCAGCCAGTTCCGCCAGGCCTCCGCCTCCTCCTGGTAGCCCGCCGCCAGCAGCGCGCCCAGGGTGAGGGTGGAGTCGCGCAGCCAGCAGAAGCGGTAGTCCCAGTTGCGCACGCCGCCCGGCTCCTCGGGCAGGGAGGTCGTGGCGGCGGCGACGATGCCGCCGGTCGGGGCGTAGGTCAGGGCCTTGAGCGTGATCAGGGAGCGGACGACGGCGTCCCGGTAGGGCCCCTCGTAGCGGCAGCGCGACGCCCAGGCCCGCCAGTCCTCCACGCTGTGGCGCAGCGACTCGAAGGGGTCGACCAGCGGCGGGCGCGGCTCGTGGGAGGGGTGCCAGGTCAGCACGAACGCGACCTTCTCGCCCTGCTTCACGGTGAACTCCGCGTGCGCGCCGAAGTCCTCGCCCCAGCTGGTCACTTCCGGCTCGCTGCGCAGCCAGGTGGAGTCCGGGCCGGCGACGGCGACCCGGTGGCCGTCCGAGCGGCGCATCCACGGGACGATCGAGCCGTAGTCGAAGCGCAGCTTCAGCACGCTGTGCAGCGTCACCTCGCCGTCCAGGCCCTCGACGATCCGCACGAGATCGGGGGCCTCGTCGCGCTGGGGCATCAGGTCGGTGACCCGGACCGCCCCCTGCCCGGTCTCCCACTCGGTGTCGAGGACGAGGGTGTCGCGGCGGTAGGCGCGCCGGGTGCACCGGTCCGCCCCCACGGGGGCGATGCGCCAGTGGCCGTTGTCCTCGTCACCGAGCAGTTTCGCGAAGCAGGCGGCCGAGTCGAAACGGGGCAGGCACAGCCAGTCCACCGATCCGTCCGTGCCGACCAGGGCCGCGGTCTGTTCGTCGCCGATGATCGCGTAGTCCTCGATGCTGGAGTGCACGCAGTGCGGGTTCCCGGCAACTCGGCGTGGCAATCAGGGCAGGGCCGGGGGAGTGACATTCCGTCGGCGGCCGTGGCACCGCCGTCCCAGGAGACGACATCCGGCCCGGCCGGACCGGCCGGGCACCCGCCGGCCGCGTGCCGTGCGCCTTGGTGACGCAAGGGCCGCCGGGACGGCCCGCGGTCGTCACACCGCCGCCGGTTCCGCCTCACTGGAGTCCTGCTTCCCGGCCGCCTGCGCCCGCTCCCTGGCCTCACGGCGGGCCAGGATCACCCAGCCGACCGGGACGGCGGCGGAGAACAGCCACCACTGGACGGCGTACGCGTAGTTCAGCGCCGCGTCCTCCTTGCCGGGGTCGCCCAGCAGCTCGGGGGTGTCACCCCTGGGTTCGGGCGCGGTCAGGGCGATGTACCCGCCGAGCACCTCGGCGCCCAGGCGGCGCGCCTGCTGGTCGCTGTTGATCAGCATGACCTGCCGGTCCGGCAGGTCGCTGAGGTTCTTGATGCCGCTGGCCGCGGTCGTCTCGCTGGGCATCAGCCGGCCCTGGACGGTGACCTCGCCGGCGGGCGGTGCGGGGACCTTCGGGAACGTGGTCTGGGTCGGGCCGGAGGGGACCCAGCCCCGGTTGACCAGCAGCACCTTGCCGTCGTCCAGGACGAACGGGGTCAGCACGTGGTAGCCGACCTCGTCGTCGGAGTTGGTGCGGCGGCGGACGACGACCTCGTCCTCGGCGTCGAAGCGGCCCTTGGCGGTCACGGTCCGGTACCGCTCGTCGCTGGTCACGGTGTGCCCGGGCGCGGTCAGCCTCTCCACGGGCACCGGATCGGCGGCCAGTGCGTCGGCGACCAGCTGGTTCCGGGCGGTGCGCTCCTCGTATCGGTGCATCTGCCAGATGCCCAGCCTGATCATCGTGGGGATGAGGAGCAGGGCGATCAGCGTGAGGATCACCCACTGCCGGGACATCAGGAAGCGGTACACCCCACGACCGTACAACTCGGTCGTGGGGTGCATTCAGGTGGGTACGGGTTCAGACCTTGTCGACGATGCCCGCCTTTCCCTCCGCGCGGGCGCAGTGGGCGCCGCAGTACCAGTGGCCCTCGACCTCCACGCCCTGCCCGATGATCTGCACGCGGCAGTGCTCGCAGATGGGGGCCATGCGGTGGATCGCGCAGGCGAAGCAGTCGAAGACGTGCACCGCGCCCTGCGCGTGCACCTCGAAGGTCATTCCGTACTGATTGCCACAAACCTCACAGGTCGCCATGGGCCACAGGGTGGGCCGTGGTCCCGGCCCGGGCGAGCGGCCGCCGGGCGAGTCGCCCGGCAATCACCCGTCCGTACGGTCGTCGCGCGCCGCGCCCGGCTCACCCCCCGGACGCCGGCTCCACGTCCGCGAGGAGCTGCCCGAAGGCCGCCTCGTCCACGACCGGCGTGCCGAACTGGCGGGCCTTGACCACCTTGGAGGTGCCCGAGTCCGGGTCGTTCGTGACGAGCAGGCTCGTCAGCCGGGACAGGCTCGTCGCCACGTGCAGCCCGGCCTCGGTCGCGCGGTCCTCCAGCAGCTCCCGCTCGGTCGAGGTGTCACCCGAGAAGGCGACCCGCATGCCCTGCTTGAGCCGCCCGCCCGGCTCGTAGCGCCCCGGGTTGGGGTAGGGGCAGGCGGGGCGCTTGCGGGAGGGGCGCCAGCCGCCCGGCCGGTAGCCGCCGTAGCCGGCCTGCTGCCCGACGCGGGGCGTGGCGGGACGGTCCGACCACTCCGTCAGCGGCCGGCACTCGTGCAGCGGCAGCCGCAGGTTGTTCGCCGCCGCGGCCCGCAGGCTGGGGCGGAACGCCTCCGCCAGCACGCGCGCGTCGTCCAGCGCGTGGTGCGCCCGCCGCTGCACGACGCCGAAGTGCGCCGCGAGGGACTCCAGCTTGTGGTTGGGCAGCGGCAGTGCCAGCTCCTTGGAGAGCGCGATGGTGCACAGCCGCTGCCGCACCGGTGCCTCGCGCTGTGCGCGCGCGTACTCCCGGGCGATCATCTGCCAGTCGAAGACGGCGTTGTGCGCGACGAGGACCCGTCCCGTCAGCCGGGCCGTGAACTCCTCGGCGATGTCTTGGAAGAGGGGAGCGCCCTCCAGCGCCTCGCTCGTCAGCCCGTGGATCCACACCGGGCCCGGGTCGCGTTCCGGGTTGACCGTCGTGTACCAGTGGTCCTCGACCTCGCCGCGCGCGTCCAGCCGGTAGACGGCCGCGGAGATGATGCGGTCGTCCCGGGCCAGGCCCGTGGTCTCCACGTCAACGACCGCGTATCCCTGGGGATACGCGGCCGGCCACGCCGTGGCGGAGAGCGCTGCGGTCGTCAGGTCTTCGAGCATGGTTAACGAGGATACGGGCCGGGACTGACACCGCCGTCCGCCAGGTGCGCGTCCGCGTGCTTTCCGACGCCCCCTCAGGTGGCCTGTCCGGTCTGTCCGTTCACGGGGCGTACGTCTGCTCGACCGGAGCCGCTTTGGTGGAGATCGCCAAGAAGCAAGCGCGTACCGTCGGTCATACTTGTCGGTAACAACGTCTGGTGGGCCCGGGACGGCGGTCCTACGGTGCTTGCATGCCGAACCTGCCCGATGTCGTGCTGTGGTCGATTCCCGCCTTCGTGCTGCTCACCGTGGTCGAGATGGTGAGCTACCGTCTCCACCCCGACGAGGACGCCGCGGGCTACGAGGCGAAGGACGCCGCCACGAGCGTCGGCATGGGGCTCGGCAGCCTCGCCTTCGACTTCCTGTGGAAGATCCCCATCCTGGCCGTCTACACGGCTCTGTACGAACTCACGCCCCTGCGCGTCCCCGTGCTGTGGTGGACGGTCCCGCTGATGCTGCTCGGGCAGGACTTCTTCTACTACTGGTCCCACCGGGGCCACCACGTCATCCGCATCCTGTGGGCCTGTCACGTCGTCCACCACTCCAGCCGGAAGTTCAACCTCACCACCGCGCTGCGCCAGCCCTGGACGTCCCTGACGGTGTGGCCGTTCTACGTGCCGCTGATCCTCGCCGGCGTGCACCCGGCCGCGCTCGCGTTCTGCTCCTCGGCCAACCTCGTCTACCAGTTCTGGATCCACACCGAGCGGATCGACAGGATGCCCCGCTGGTTCGAGTTCGTCTTCAACACGCCCTCGCACCACCGCGTCCACCACGCCTCCCAGGGCGGCTACCTGGACCGCAACTTCGGCGGCATCCTCATCGTCTGGGACCGGTTGTTCGGCTCGTTCGTCGCGGAGACCGAGCGGCCCCGGTACGGGCTGACCAAGAACATCGACACCTACAACCTGCTGAAGGTGGCGACCCACGAGTACGTGTCGATCGCCAAGGACCTTCGCGCGGCACGCAGTTGGAGCGAGCGCGCGGGGCGGGTGTTCCGCGGGCCGGGATGGGGACCGGCGCGGCCCACCGCCCCCACCGCCCCCGCTGCTCCCGCCGCACCTGTCGCCGCCGCCCCTGCCGCTCCCGCCGGGAAGACCCCGCCGGCGTGAACCGCTCGCGCCTCGTCCTGGCCGCCTTCGCCCTCACCGCGGCCGTCGACCTCGCCTGTCTCGCGGCCGGCTTCGACGCCGGGCACACCGTCGCCAAGCCCCTGCTGATGCCGCTGCTGGCGCTCTGGGCCGCTCTGTGCCGGGCGCCCCGGCCGCTCCTGGCCGCCCTGCTGTTCGGCTGGGGCGGGGACGTCCTGCTGCTGTCCGACGCCGAGCCGGCCTTCCTCGCCGGCATGGCCTCCTTCGCCGCGGGACACCTCTGCTACCTCCTGCTGTTCCGCACGCACGGCAGCCGCTACGCCGTCCCACGCGCGCGTGCGGGGCTCCTGGCCCTCGGGTACGCCGGCGCCCTCGTCACGACCGTCGCGCTGCTGTGGCCGGACCTGCCCGCGGAGCTGCGCGTCCCCGTCGCCGGGTACAGCCTGCTGCTCACGGCCATGGCGTACGGGGCGGGTATCCGGCTCGGCCTCTACACCGGCCTCGGCGGGGCGCTGTTCCTGCTCTCCGACACGCTCATCGCGACCGGCGTCGCCGACTGGCCGCAGCCGCCCCGGCCCGACTTCTGGATCATGCTCACCTACATCGCCGCACAGGCCCTGCTGGCCGGCGGCACACTCGGGGCGCTGAACGCGCGCCGCGCACCGGCCGCGACGTACGGCGAGATGCGGGTGGCCTGAGGCCGCTTCGGCGGCGCCTGCAGCGGCCGGTCTACCAGCGGATGGGGACCGGCAGCGCCGTCAGCAGTCCGGACACCGCGACCACCAGGCCGAGCGCGACGACCTCCGCCCGGGCCGGCGCGCAGGCGGTCAGCGGATCGGCCGCCCGGCGCAGCCGCCGCCGGGCCCACAGGGCGAGCGCGGCGACGGCGGCCACGAGCAGCACCTTGGCGAGCAGGGCGCGTCCGTACGCCGTCGCGGTCAGCTGCTCCAGGATCGTCTCCGGCGGCATCCGCCGCAGCGAACTGCACACGCCCGTCGTGGTGATGGCGGCCAGCAGTACGACCGCCACGCGCGCGTAGAGGCCCAGCAGGGCCGCGCCCGCCGGGTCGCGCCACAGCCGCAGCACGCGCAGGGCGTGCAGCAGGCCGCCCACCCACAGGGCGGAACACGACAGGTGGACGAGCGTCAGGCCGGAGCCGGTCAGCGGGGTGTGCTCGGTCGTGGGATGGGCGCGCAGGGCCTCCGCGACGACCACGGCGGCCAGCGGCAGCACCTGCGTGGCCGGGCGCCGGGACACCGCGCACAGGCCCGCCACGAGGAACGCGTTGACCTCCAGCAGGGCCAGCTTGCCGTCCCGGGAGGCGTAGAGGCCGCCGACGTCGATGTCCGACAGGCCGCCCGGCACCAGATTGCCCGTGGCGACGACCGAGGCGAGCCCGAGGGCGGCGAGGAAGCCGGCGACGGCCGCCCAGGGCGACCAACTGGGGGGCACGCCCGGGGAAGCCCCCGGCACGGACCGCGCCAGCCGGTTCACGAACACCTCGCCGACCGGTACGCACAGCGCCGCGAACAGCACCGTGCGCAGCAGGGCTATGCCCCCGGCGCCGGGCGCCTCGGCCTCCCCGGTGCCGTGCAGCGCGGCGGACGGGCCGAGCAGCGGTATGAGCGCGGCCAGCGCCACGAGCACCAGGACGGCGACGGCCCGCCCGGCACCCGCACGCCCCCTTGTCCCGGCCGCCCCGGGTGCAGATCTTGTCAAGGTCACCCCAGGATCTTCACCAACCTCCACAGGGCCGGGCAAGCCGGAAGCCCGAAGCGGCACACCCCGGGCACGAAACGGGCCGGGCAGGTGTCCCCGCCCGGCCCGGATCGCTCACATCCGCTCTACTTGGTCACCGCGTCCAGCGCGTCCGTGATGCCCCAGCCGTAGAAGCCGTTGCGGTTCTTCGGGCCCTCGCACACGGCGTCGACCTTGCCGTCGGCGTCGATGTCGTACGGGTCCGTGCACGCCTTCGCGTCGGCCTGCGCGTACAGCAGGGCCTTCACCAGGGCCGGGGAGGCGTACGGGTGCGTCGACTTGATGAGCGCGGCGACGCCCGCGACGTGCGGGGACGCCATCGACGTACCGGCCATGTAGCCCCACTTGCCGCCCGGCAGCGTGCCCAGGATCAGCCCGCTCGTGGCCGGCGGCTCCGGCTTCTGGTAGGCCGTCGAGTCGCCACCCGGCGCGGCTATGTCGGCCACGCCCTGACCGTAGTTGGAGAAGGACGACTTGATGCCCTTCGCCCCCGTCGCCGCGACCGTGACGACACCCGGCAGCTGGGTCGGTATGTCGAGGCACTCCGAGGGGTCGACGACCCGCTCGCCCGGCGTGGTGTCGTTCGGGGAGGACGGGTCGGTGATCGAGTCGGAGGCGAGGTCGTAGTTCTCGTTGCCCGCCGCCGCGACGTTGACCGCGCCCTTCTTCTCCGCGTACCGCGAGGCGCGCGTGACGGCCTCCACGAGCGCCTTCTGGTCCGGGTCGTCCTTGCAGTTGAAGTACCAGGGGTCGGTGTAATAGCTGTTGTTCGTCACGTCGACCCCGTGCTCGGCCGCCCACACGAAGCCGCACACCACGGCCTCCGTGTAGAAGAAGCCGGCCGTGGTGGACACCTTGATGCCGGAGACCTTCACACCGGGCGCGACACCCGTCATGCCGACGCCGTTCTTGGCGGCGGCGATCTCACCGGCCACGTGCGTGCCGTGCGGGCTCTCCTCGGCGCTCGGCCGCCAGGCCCCGTCGGACGTGTCCGGCTTGCCCGTCACGCAGTTGACCGACGCCCCGCGGTCGAAGTTGGGCGCGATGTCGGGGTGGGTGTCGTCCACACCGGTGTCGATCACGGCGACCGTGACCTTGTCGCTGCCCAGCGACTTCTCGTGCGCCTTGTCCGCCTTGATGGCGGGCAGGTCCCACTGCAGGGACTCCAGCGGGTCCTGCCCGGCCGCCGCCTCGGCCTTCGCGACCTCGGCCGCGCTCAGCACCTTCGGCGCGCCCAGGTCGCCCGTCGACGCCGAGGGCAGCGGCGCGGTGCGCGTGGCACCGGCCGACTGCACACCGCGCACCGTGCGGATGCTCTTGGCGAAGTCGGGGTTCGAGGAGTGGACGACGATGACGCCGATCTGGTCGTACGACGTCACGATCGTCCCGCCGGCCTTGCCGACGGCCTTCTTCACGTGCGCCGAAGTGCCGTGGCCCGGCTTGACGTTGACGACGTAGCTGAGCGGGGTCGCGTCGGCCGAGACCACCGCGGGGGTGTCCTCGGCTGCCGTGGCCGTGACGTTCGGCAGGAACGCCAGGGCCGTGGCCATGGCCATTCCGGCCGGGATGGCGACGGCGCGACGGTAACGCGCGTGCGGCGCGGTCATGGTGTCTCCAGTTCGTTCGCGGTACGAGGCGACGGTGCGAAAGGTCCGTGGGGCGCGCGGGTCACCTGACCGCGCGCAGCGCGTTGACGATGCCGTGGCCGTAGAAGCCGTTGACGCGCTCGCCGCCCTCGCACACCGCGTCCTGCGTGCCGTCGCCGTCCTGGTCGTAGGAGGCGGGGCAGGCGGTCTCGTCGGCCTGCGCCTTCAGCAGCGCCTGGAGCTGGGCCGGCGAGGCCCACGGGTGCTTGGACTTCAGCAGCGCGGCGACGCCCGAGGCGTGCGGCGAGGCCATCGAGGTGCCCTGCAGGAAGGCCCACGCGCCGTTCGGCATGGTGGACAGGATCCGGCCGTCCTTGGAGGGCGTGTCCGGGATCTGATAGCGGCGGTCACCGCCCGGCGCGGCGACGTCGACGACGCCCTTGCCGTAGGTCGAGTAGTACGACTTGACGTTCTGCACGCCGGTCGCGCTCACCGTGACGACACCCGGCAGCTGGGTCGGGATGTCGAAGCACTCGTGCGGGTCGATGGTGCGCTCGACCGGCGTCGTGTCGTTCGGGCTGGAGCCGTCGACGATCGCGTCGGCGTCCAGGTCGTGGTTGGAGTTGCCCGCCGAGGCGACGTGGAGCGTGCCCTTCTTCTGGGCGTACAGCTGGGCCCGGTTGACCGCGGTGACCACGGCGCGCTGGTCCGGGTCGTCCATGCAGTTGTACAGCCACGGGTCGACGTAGTAGCTGTTGTTCGTGATCTCGACGCCGTGGTCGGCGGCGAACACGAACGCGCAGACGACGCTCTCCGGGTAGAAGAGGCCGCTCGCCCGGTCGGTCACGTTGATGCTGGACACCTTCACACCGGGAGCGACGCCGGCGACGCCGACTCCGTTCCGGGCGGCGGCTATGGAGCCGGCGACATGCGTGCCGTGGTAGTCCTCGGGCGTGTACGGCCGCCAGGCGCCCTCGCTGGTGTCGGCCTTGCCGCCGGCGCAGTTGGCGGACTGGGAGGCGGAGAAGTTCGGGGCGATGTCGGGGTGGGTGTCGTCCACGCCGGTGTCGATCACCGCGACCGTCACCTTGCGGCTGCCCGGGTCGATCTTCGCGGCCTGGTCGGCGCCGATCGCGCGCAGGTCCCACTGGTCCGCTTCGAGGGGCTCGCTCTCGGGCGTCTGCGCGGAGGCGGCCTCGACCCGCTCGGCCTGGGCGGCCGTCAGGTACCGGGCGGCGCCCTCCTCCTTCGTGCCCGCGGCGGCCAGCGGCGCCGTGCGCGTCGCACCGGCCGAGTGGACTCCGCGCACCGTGCGGATGCTCTGGGCGAAGCCGGGGTTCGAGGAGTGGACGACGAGCACGCCGATCCGCTCGTACGTCGCCACGACCGAACCGCCGGCCTTGCCGATCGCCTTCTTCACCGACGCGATCGTGTGGCGGTCCACCTTGGTGTTGACGACGTACGCCAGCCGCGGCGCGTCCGCCGTCCGGGTGGCCTGCTCCGCCTGCGGGGCCGCCGAGGCGGCGGCGGGCAGGAAGCCGAGCGAGGCGGTCAGGGACAGCACGACGGGCACGGCGAGAGCGAGCCGGCGTCTGGAACGCAAGTGAGACATGGGGTCTCCACATCCTCCGGAAACGAAACCGGCCCGAGGCACAGGTGGTGCTCGGGCAGGTACATGACGAGGTGGTGCAGGGTGAAGCTATCCCGGCCTCTCGCTGGCCAGCAACGTTTTCCCGGAACGACTTCGGAAAGAACGCGACGCGGTTGAACCGCTCCTCGCGTGCCGCCGTGACGTTGGACAAGGAGCGCGAGGACACTCGCCTCCGTCCCCGTACCCACCGCTTTCGTCATTGCGAGGAGACTCCGTGGCCACCGACGCACCGCCCCCCTCGAAAGAGCAACACAAACTCCCCTCACCCGAGGAGTTCACCGAGGTGCAGCAGAGCGCGGAGTTCGGTGAACTGCGCCGCTCCTACCGCTCCTTCGCCTTTCCGCTGACCGTCGCCTTCATCGCCTGGTACCTGCTGTACGTGCTGCTGTCGAACTACGCCGGCGGCCTCATGGGCACCAAGCTGTTCGGCAACATCAACGTCGCCTTCGTCCTCGGCGTCGCCCAGTTCGTCACCACGTTCCTCATCGCCTGGTGGTACTCCAAGCACGCCGCCGCGAAGCTCGACCCCAAGGCCGAGGCCATCAAGTCCCGGATGGAGGGCGGCGCATGAGCACCGCACAGCAGACCCTGCTCGCCGCGAACGAGGCCAGCGAGCACCGCCCGCTGATCATCACCCTGTTCGCGCTGTTCGTCCTCGCCACCCTCGGCATCACCATCTGGGCCGGCCGCCAGACCAAGGACGCCGCCGACTTCTACGCCGGCGGCCGCCAGTTCAGCGCCTTCCAGAACGGCCTCGCCGTCTCCGGCGACTACATGTCCGCCGCTTCCTTCCTCGGCATCGCCGGCGCCATCGCCATCTTCGGCTACGACGGCTTCCTGTACTCCATCGGCTTCCTGGTCGCCTGGCTGGTCGCCCTGCTCCTGGTGGCCGAGCCGCTGAGGAACTCCGGCCGCTACACCATGGGCGACGTCCTCGCCTACCGCATGCGCCAGCGCCCGGTCCGCACCGCCGCCGGCACCTCCACGATCGTCGTGTCGATCTTCTACCTGCTGGCCCAGATGGCCGGCGCCGGCGTCCTGGTCTCGCTGCTGCTCGGCATCACCTCCGACGCGGGCAAGATCCTCATCGTCGCCCTGGTCGGCCTCCTGATGATCGTCTACGTCTCCATCGGCGGCATGAAGGGCACCACCTGGGTCCAGATGGTCAAGGCCGTGCTGCTCATCGGCGGCACCCTCCTGATCACCTTCCTGGTGCTGCTGAAGTTCGACTTCAACATCTCCGACCTGCTCGGCACCGCCGCCGAGAACAGCGGCAAGGGCGCCGCCTTCCTGGAGCCCGGCCTGCAGTACGGCGCCACCGGCACCTCCAAGCTGGACTTCATCTCCCTGGGCATCGCCCTGGTGCTCGGCACCGCCGGCCTGCCGCACATCCTGATCCGCTTCTACACGGTGCCCGACGCCAAGGCCGCCCGTAAGTCGGTGAACTGGGCGATCGGCATCATCGGCGGCTTCTACCTGATGACCATCGCGCTCGGCTTCGGCGCCGCCGCCCTCATCTCGCAGGAGGAGATCCTCGCCTCCAACCCGTCCGGGAACACGGCGGCACCCCTGCTCGCCCTGCATCTCGGCGGTGTCGACTCCACCTGGGGCGCGATCCTGCTCGCCACGATCTCGGCGGTCGCCTTCGCGACGATCCTCGCCGTGGTCGCCGGCCTCACCCTCGCCTCGTCGTCGTCCTTCGCGCACGACATCTACGCCAACGTCATCCGCAAGGGGCAGGCCTCCGGTGCCGAGGAGGTCCGCGCGGCCCGCTGGGCGACCGTCTTCATCGGCGTCATCTCCATCGGCCTCGGCGCCCTGGCCCGCGACCTGAACGTGGCCGGCCTGGTCGCCCTCGCCTTCGCGGTCGCGGCCTCCGCCAACCTGCCGACGATCCTCTACAGCCTGTTCTGGAAGCGGTTCACCACCCAGGGCGCCCTGTGGTCGATCTACGGCGGCCTGATCGTCGCCGTCGGCCTGGTGCTGTTCTCACCCGTGGTCTCCGGCGACCCCAAGGCGATGTTCCCCGACGTCGACTTCGCCTGGTTCCCGCTGAAGAACCCGGGCATCATCTCCATCCCGTTCGGCTTCCTCATGGGCTGGCTCGGCACGGTCCTGTCCAAGGAGGAGCCCGACGCCAAGAAGTACGCCGAGCTGGAGGTCAGGTCCCTGACCGGCACCGGCGCCCACTGAGCACCACGGCCCGGCCGCGGCCGCGTCGTAGGAACCTCCAGGTGCCTGCGGCGCGGCCGCGTCCCACGTCGTGGGATCGGGTCTGTGGCGTTGTCGGTGGGGTCACGTAGGCTCACAGGTGTCGGAGAACCAGTGCTCCGGGCACGATCCGCGTCGAGGGAGGGGGCCCACGTGCTCATCGACACCTACGGCCGAGTGGCCACCGACCTGAGGGTCTCGCTGACCGACCGCTGCAACCTGCGCTGTACGTACTGCATGCCCGAGGAGGGCCTGCAGTGGCTGGCCAAGCCGGACCTGCTGACGGACGACGAGATCGTCCGCCTGATCGACATCGCGGTCACCTCCCTCGGGATCGAGGAGGTCCGCTTCACCGGCGGCGAGCCCCTGCTGCGCCCCGGTCTGGTCGGCATCGTCGAGCGCGTCGCTGCCCTTCAGCCCCGCCCCCAGATGTCGCTGACCACCAACGGCATCGGCCTCAAGCGCACGGCGGCGGCCCTGAAGGCGGCCGGCCTGGACCGGGTCAACGTCTCGCTGGACACGCTCCGGCCGGACGTCTTCAAGACCCTCACCCGACGCGACCGCCACAAGGACGTCCTGGAGGGCCTGGACGCGGCCCGCGACGCCGGCCTGACCCCGGTCAAGGTCAACTCGGTCCTCATGCCCGGGCTCAACGAGGACGAGGCCCCCGACCTCCTCGCCTGGGCCGTGGAGCACGAGTACGAGCTGCGGTTCATCGAGCAGATGCCGCTTGACGCCCAGCACGGCTGGAAGCGCGACGGCATGATCACGGCAGGCGACATCCTGGCCTCCCTGCGCACGCGCTTCGACCTCACGCCCGAGGGCGAGGAGAAGCGCGGCTCGGCCCCGGCCGAGCGCTGGCTGGTCGACGGCGGCCCGCATGTGGTCGGCGTGATCGCCTCCGTCACCCGCCCGTTCTGCGCGGCCTGCGACCGCACCCGCCTCACGGCCGACGGCCAGATACGCACCTGTCTGTTCGCCCGGGAGGAGACGGACCTGCGGGCCGCCCTGCGCTCGGGCGCCCCGGACGAGGAGATCGCCCGTGTCTGGCGCCTGGCGATGTGGGGCAAGAAGGCCGGCGCGGGCCTGGACGACCCGGCGTTCGTGCAGCCGGACCGCCCGATGTCGGCGATCGGCGGCTGAGGTGGTCAGTCGCGCTCTTCCCATTCCTTGAGCGGGACGACGTCCTTCAGAAAGCCCCGCACCCCGAGGAACTGCGACAGATGCTCGCGATGCTCCTCACAGGCCAGCCACGTCTTGCGCCGCTGAGGCGTATGGATCTTCGGGTTGTTCCACGCGAGCACCCACACCGCGTCGACGCGGCAGCCCTTCGCGGAACAGATGGGCGTCTCGTCACTCACAGGTTCATCTCACCACTGCACGCAGAAAAGGCGACGCCGAGCAGCCACGGGGGGAGCTGCCCGGCGTCGGTCCGTCGCTCCGACGGGGGATGCGGAGCGCGTACGAAGTATGTCACGGGTAACCCCGGGCCCGGCACCGGAACCACATGATTGATCTGAGCTTTTCCTGAGCTTGGCGGGAAGCCTACTTCCGTTTGTGAGCGCGACCCGCAAGGCCCTCGGCGCCCCTACCGCTCGGGTGTCTCGCTCCGCGCGCCCGGCACCGTCCCCGACACGGCGTCTTCCGCGACGGATTCCGCCCGGCCGTCCTCCGGGCCCGGCGGCGCGATCATCGGCCGCGCCGGCGGCGCCACGAACGTCGACGGCAGAGACGGCGCGTTCTCGCGCCCGGCGTTGGCGATCACCACCGCGACGTACGGCAGGACCAGCCCGAGCACCAACGCCACGACAGCCACGTGCCGTTCGACGTTCCACAGGGTCGCCGCGAGGATCACGGAGACCGTGCGGACCGACATCGAGATCACGTACCTGCGCTGCCGCCCGCGTACGTCCTCCTGCAGCCCCGCCCGGGCGCCGGTGATCCGGAAAACCTGGACGTTGCCGCCGCCATGCTGCTTCCGCATCGCATTCCACCATCCGCCCGTATCGGACCTTCCCCGCCCCGTCGCAGCCCGGGCCGGTGGGGGAGACCGACCAGGACAGATCCCACGTTACGCCGCGTCTGCGCCCGCTACGAGACCGGGGCGGGTCCGGGCGGTGCGAGCGGCCTGCGCCGTACCGCGTACGGCGGCGTCGGCATGCGGCGTACCGCGACTCGGCCGACACTGGCCGTAGAGCTCAGGTCGAGCCGGACGAGGAGGCAACGATGGGCTGGTTGTGGGCGATCATCGTGGGACTGGTGCTCGGTCTGCTCGCAAAGGCGATCATTCCGGGCAAACAGCACATTCCACTGTGGCTGACCGTCATCCTGGGCATCATCGGCGGTATCGCCGGCAACGCCATCGCCCGGGCGGCCGGTGTGGAGGCCACGGCCGGTATCGACTGGTGGCGGCACATCTTCCAGCTGGTGGCCGCGATCATCCTCGTGGGTCTCGGCGACCGGGCCTGGACGGCGGCCAGGGGGAGCAGACGCAGGGCATGACGGGGCGCGGGTGAAGGGGGCGGCCTCCGGCGCCGGAGACCGCCCCCTTCCCATGCCGGGTGGTCAGCCGCCCGTGACCTCGACCGCGGCCAGGTTCTTCTTGCCCCGGCGCAGCACCAGCCAGCGGCCGTGCAGCAGGTCCTCCTTGGCGGGGACGGCGTCCTCGCCGGCGACCTTGACGTTGTTCACGTACGCGCCGCCCTCCTTGACCGTGCGGCGCGCGGCCGACTTGCTGGCGACCAGGCCGACCTCGGCGAACAGGTCGACGGCCGGGCCCAGCTCGGCGACCTGGATGTGCGGCACCTCGGACAGCGCCGCGGCCAGCGTGCGCTCGTCCAGCTCCGCGAGCTCGCCCTGCCCGAAGAGGGCCTTGGACGCGGCGATCACGGCGGCCGTCTGGTCGGCGCCGTGCACCAGCGTCGTCAGCTCCTCGGCGAGCGCCCGCTGCGCGGCCCGGGCCTGCGGACGCTCCTCCGTCTGCCTCTCCAGCTCCTCCAGCTCCGCACGGGAGCGGAAGGACAGGATGCGCATGTACCGGGAGATGTCCCGGTCGTCCACGTTCAGCCAGAACTGGTAGAACGCGTACGGCGTCGTCATCTCCGGGTCGAGCCAGACGGCGCCGCCCTCGGTCTTGCCGAACTTGGTGCCGTCCGCCTTCGTCATCAGCGGCGTCGCCAACGCGTGCACGGTCGCGTCCGGCTCCAGGCGGTGGATCAGGTCCAGGCCCGCCGTGAGGTTGCCCCACTGGTCGCTGCCGCCCTGCTGGAGCGTGCAGCCGTAGCGGCGGTAGAGCTGGAGGAAGTCCATGCCCTGCAGGAGCTGGTAGCTGAACTCGGTGTAGCTGATGCCCTCGGAGGACTCCAGGCGGCGGGCCACGGAGTCCTTCGTCAGCATCTTGTTGACGCGGAAGTGCTTGCCGATGTCCCTCAGGAACTCGATCGCGGACAGGTCCCGCGTCCAGTCCAGGTTGTTCACCATGACGGCCGCGTTGTCGCCCTCGAAGTCGAGGAACGGCTCGATCTGGGCGCGCAGCCGGTCGACCCAGCCGCCCACCGTCTCCGGGTCGTTCAGCGTGCGCTCCGCCGTCGGGCGGGGGTCGCCGATCAGGCCCGTGGCGCCGCCGACCAGCGCCAGCGGACGGTGACCGGCCTGCTGGAGCCGGCGCACGGTGAGCACCTGCACCAGATGCCCCACGTGCAGCGACGGCGCGGTCGGGTCGAAACCGCAATAGAACGTGACGGGACCGTCCGCGAGCGCCTTGCGCAAAGCGTCCTCGTCGGTGGACAGGGCGAACAGCCCGCGCCACTTCAGCTCGTCGACGATGTCCGTCACGGTTCTCGTATCTCCTTGATTGGGCTCGTGGTGGGTACGAGGTTATACGCCCTGGCTGACGGAGCTCATATTGAAATCGGGGACGCGCAGCGCGGGCATCGCGGCCCTGGTGAACCAGTCGCTCCATTCCCTCGGCAGCGTCTTCTCCGTCCGCCCCGCCTCGGTGGCCCGCCCCAGCAGACCCACCGGCGACTCGTTGAACCGGAAGTTGTTCACCTCGCCCGTCACCTCGCCGTTCTCCACGAGGTACACGCCGTCCCGGGTCAGGCCCGTCAGCAGCAGCGTCGCCGGATCGACCTCGCGGATGTACCACAGGCAGGTCAGCAGCAGCCCCCGCTCGGTGTTCGCCACCATCTCGTCCAGGGAGCGGTCCTCGCCCCCGTCCAGGATCAGGTTGTCGATGCCCGGCGCCACCGGCAGCCCCGTCAGGCCGGCGCTGTGCCGGCTGGTGGTCAGGTGCCGCAGCTCGCCCTCGCGCATCCACTCGGTGGCCGTGAGCGGCAGCCCGTTGTCGAACACCGACTGGTCGCCGCCCGAGGAGTGCGCGATCACGAACGGCGCCGTCTCCAGACCGGGCGCGTGCGGGTCGCTGCGCAGGGTCAGCGGCAGATCGGTGAGCCTCTCGCCGACCCGCGTGCCCCCGCCCGGCTTGGAGAAGACCGTGCGGCCCTCCACCGCGTCCCGGCCCGAGGCCGACCACATCTGGTAGATCAGCAGATCCGCCACGGCCGTCGGCGGCAGCAGCGTCTCGTACCGCCCCGCCGGCAGCTCCACGCGCCGCTCGGCCCAGCCGAGGCGCACGGCCAGCTCGGCGTCCAGGGCGGCCGGGTCGACGTCCTTGAAGTCGCGGGTGGAGCGCCCGGCCCACGCGGACCGGGTCCGGTCGGGCGACTTGGCGTTCAGCTCCAGCGTCCCGTTCGGCTGGTCGTGCCGCAGCCGCAGCCCCGTGGACGTGCCCACGTACGACGACACCAGCTGGTGGTGGGCGAAGCCGTACAGCTCGCGGCCGCCCGCACGCGCGCGTGCGAAGGCCTCGCCGAGCGCCGGTGCGAAATCGGCGAACACGGCCGAGGAGGTCTCGGCGGGCGGCTGGGTGAACTCCGGCGACGGGTCCACGCCCGTGACCAGCGGCTGCGCGTCCTCGGCGGGACCGGCGCCACGCGCGGCGGTCTCCGCGGCCCGCACCAGGGGCTCCAGCTCGCCGGCGGTCACGGCGGACCGGGACACGACCCCCGAGGCGGTGCCCTCCTTGCCGTCGACCGTGGCGATCACGGTCAGGGTGCGCCCGCGCGTGACGCCGTTGGTGGTCAGGGCGTTGCCCGCCCAGCGCAGGTTGGCGGAGGACTGCTCGTCGGCGATGACGACACAACCGTCCGCCCGGGACAGTTCGAGGGCGCGCTCGACGACCTCGTGCGGCTTGCTGGTGCGCCCGCTCATCGACCGGCCTCCTGGGTGGTGTTGAGGATGTTGACGCCCTTGAACAGCGCCGAGGGGCAGCCGTGCGACACGGCGGCGACCTGGCCCGGCTGGGCCTTGCCGCAGTTGAAGGCGCCGCCCAGCACGTAGGTCTGCGGCCCGCCCACCGCGGCCATCGAGCCCCAGAAGTCGGTGGTGGTCGCCTGGTAGGCCACGTCGCGCAGCTGCCCGGCCAGACGTCCGTTCTCGATGCGGAAGAAGCGCTGCCCGGTGAACTGGAAGTTGTAGCGCTGCATGTCGATCGACCAGGACCGGTCCCCGACCACGTAGATACCGCGCTCCACGCCCCCGATCAGGTCCTCGGTCGACATCCCGGCCGGGTCCGGCTGCAGCGACACGTTGGCCATGCGCTGCACCGGCACATGGCCGGGGGAGTCGGCGAAGGCGCAGCCGTTGGACCGCTCGAAGCCGGTCAGCCGCGCGATGCGCCGGTCCAGCTGGTAGCCGACGAGCGTGCCGCCGCGCACCAGGTCCCAGGACTGCGCCTCGACGCCCTCGTCGTCGTAGCCGATCGTGGCCAGGCCGTGCTCGGCGGTGCGGTCACCGGTGACGTTCATCAGCTCCGAGCCGTAGCGCAACCTGCCCAGCTGGTCGAAGGTGGCGAAGGAGGTGCCGGCGTAGGCGGCCTCGTAGCCGAGCGCCCGGTCGAGCTCGGTGGCGTGGCCGATGGACTCGTGGATGGTCAGCCACAGGTTGGACGGGTCGACGACCAGGTCGTACAGGCCCGGCTCCACGCTCGGGGCGCGCATCTTCTCGGCGAGCAGCTCCGGGATCCGCTCCAGCTCGCCCTCCCAGTCCCAGCCGGTGCCCCGCAGGTACTCCCAGCCGCGTCCGACGGGCGGAGCGAGGGTGCGCATCGAGTCGAACTCGCCGCTGGACTCGTCGACCGCGACGGCGTTGAACACCGGGTGCAGCCGGACCCGCTGCTGCGTGGTGACCGTCCCGGCCGTGTCCGCGTAGAACTTGTTCTCGTGGACGGTGAGCAGCGAGGCGTCGACGTGGTCCACCCCGCGCGCCGCCAGCAGCCGGGCGCTCCACTCGGCGATCAGCCCGGCCTTCTCCTCGTCCGGCACGGTGAAGGGGTCGACCTCGTACGACGAGATCCACGTCTTGTCGGCGTGCACCGGCTCGTCGGCCAGCTCCACCCGCTCGTCCGACCCGGCCGCCTTGATCACTTGCGCGGACAGCTTCGCCATGGCCACCGCCTGCCCGGCGACCCTGGCGGCGGCGTCCATGGTGAGGTCGACGCCGGAGGCGAAGCCCCAGGTGCCGCCGTGCACGACCCGCACCGCGTAGCCGAGGTCGGTGGTGTCCGACGACCCGGCGGGCTTGGCGTCCCGGAACCGCCAGGAGGCGCTGCGCACCCGCTCGAACCGGAAGTCCGCATGCTCGGCGCCCAGGGCACGCGCGCGTGCGAGGGCCGCGTCGGCGAGGGCGCGTAGGGGGAGGGCCGTGAAGGCCTCGTCGATGGTATGAGGCACCGCCGTCTCTTTCTGTCGAGGTGACCGTGGCTGCCGTTCTTGGTGACTGCTCCGATCATGTCGCCCATCCCGCGCGCGGGCCATGACTTTCCGGGCCGAGGAGCGCGGGCTTCTGTAGGGACCCGACAGTGAGTCCCCTACGCCACTGTCGGTGCCCGATTGTCCGCGGGCGTGCCGGGACCGATAGGTTTTCGAGGAAGCCGCCTGTCATCGCCGCCTGTCGTCCAGGCGCCCGGGCGGGGTATCAGACCGCTACCGAAAGGGTGATCCGTTGAGCCGCTCGGTTCTCGTCACCGGAGGCAACCGGGGCATCGGCCTCGCCATCGCCCGCGCTTTCGCCGATGCCGGCGACAAGGTCGCCATCACGTACCGCTCGGGTGAGCCGCCGGCCGGCTTCCTGGCTGTCAAGTGCGACATCACCGACGCCGAGCAGGTGGAGCAGGCCTACAAGGAGATCGAGGAGGCCCACGGCCCCGTCGAGGTCCTCGTCGCCAACGCCGGCATCACCAAGGACCAGCTCCTGATGCGCATGTCCGAGGAGGACTTCACCTCGGTCATCGACACGAACCTCACCGGCACCTTCCGCGTCGTCAAGCGCGCCAACCGCGCCATGCTGCGCGCCAAGAAGGGCCGCGTCGTCCTCATCTCCTCGGTCGTCGGGCTGCTCGGCTCCGCGGGGCAGGCGAACTACGCCGCCTCCAAGGCCGCCCTGGTCGGCTTCGCGCGGTCCCTCGCCCGTGAGCTGGGCTCGCGCAACATCACCTTCAACGTCGTCGCACCCGGCTTCGTCGACACCGACATGACCAAGGTGCTCACCGACGAGCAGCGCTCCGGCATCGTGTCGCAGGTGCCCCTCGGCCGGTACGCCCAGCCGGAGGAGATCGCCGCGGCCGTGCGGTTCCTCGCCTCGGACGACGCCTCGTACATCACTGGAGCCGTCATCCCCGTTGACGGCGGACTGGGAATGGGTCACTGATCACCATGAGCGGAATTCTCGAGGGCAAGCGCGTCCTGATCACCGGTGTGCTGACGGAGGCCTCCATCGCCTTCCACACCGCCAAGCTGGCCCAGGAGCAGGGCGCCGAGGTCATCCTCACGGCGTTCCCGCGGCCCACGCTGACCGAGCGCATCGCCAAGAAGCTGCCCAAGCCCGTCAAGGTCATCGAGCTCGACGTGACCAACGACGAGCACCTGGCGCGCCTGGCCGACATCGTCGGCGAGGAGCTCGGCGGCCTCGACGGTGTCGTGCACTCCATCGGCTTCGCCCCCCAGGACGCCCTCGGCGGCAACTTCCTGAACACGCCGTTCGAGTCGGTCGCCACCGCCATGCACGTCTCGGCGTACTCCCTGAAGTCGCTGACCATGGCCTGCCTGCCGCTGATGCAGAACGGCGGCTCGGTCGTCGGCCTCACCTTCGACGCGCAGTTCGCCTGGCCGCAGTACGACTGGATGGGCCCGGCCAAGGCCGCCCTGGAGGCCACCAGCCGCTACATGGCCCGTGACCTGGGCAAGCAGAACATCCGCTGCAACCTGGTCTCGGCCGGCCCGCTCGGCTCCATGGCCGCCAAGTCCATCCCGGGCTTCGGCGAGCTGGCGTCCGTGTGGGACTCCCGCTCCCCGCTGGAGTGGGACCTGAAGGATCCGGAGCCGGCCGGCCGCGGCGTCGTCGCGCTGCTGAGCGACTGGTTCCCGAAGACCACCGGCGAGATCATCCACGTGGACGGCGGTCTGCACGCCATCGGCGCCTGACCTCGCGTACGCCCCGGACGCCTTGACGCCCCGTTCCCCGCCCGCGTGCGGGGAACGGGGCGTCACCCGTTCGGCTCAGCCGGCCGGGCGCGGCGGGCCGCACCTGGGCAGTCTGGAAGACGCGTTCACCACGCGAGCCCCTCCCCAGCACGGCCGAGGAGGTCCCCTTGTGCGCTTGTCCCGCCGAACGGCCTCACTGTCCCTCGCCGTCGCTCTCCTGCTGACCCTGGCCCACGAGGCGGTGCCCCGCGCGCGCGTGCCGGCCGGAGAGCAGGAGCCGGCGGCCCCGTTCGGCGCCGCCTGCCGTATCCGGGTCACCGGCTCCACCGTGACCGCGCACTGCCACAACCCCTATCCGGAGACCGACCGCGTGAGCCTGCACGTGGAGTGCGCCCGCTGGTGGGACCTCGACACCGACAGCGCGCCGGTGGCGACCGCGCCCGCACAGACCGTGCGGCTGACCGGGCGCTGCTGGAAGGAGGTCGACGAGGTGTGGATCAGCCACCGGAGGGGGAACTGATCCCGCCCAGGCGGCACAGGAACGGATAGCGGGCGGCCTCCGCCGCCGCCTGCTCCGCGTCGCCCGCCCGGATCGCGTCGAGCAGGCGTCCGTGATCCATGTACGTCTCCGGCGTCAGCTCCTCGCCGACGTCCTCGCGCAGCCAGTCCCGCAGCACCTCGCCCAGGTCCGCGTACATGGCCGTCATCACGTCGTTGTGCGAGGCGGACACCACGGCCAGGTGGAAGGTGGCGTCCGCGGTCACGAACGCCTCCGCGTCGCCCGACTTCCAGGCCTCCTCGCGGCGCAGCAGCAGCGCGTCGAGCTGCTTGAGGTCCTTCTCCGTGCGCCGCTCCGCGGCCAGCCGGGCGGCCGAGGACTCCAGCGTGGAGCGCAGCTCGGCGATGTGCCGGGGGTCGGCGTCGGCGAACCGCCGCTGCATCACTCCCGCCAGCTCGCTCGTCGCCACGACGTACGTTCCGGAGCCCTGGCGGATGGCCAGCAGGCCGTTGTGCGCGAGGGCGCGGACGGCCTCACGGACGGTGTTGCGGGCGACACCGAGCTGCTCGACCAGCTCGGGCTCGGTCGGGATGCGGGAGCCGACCGGCCACTCGCCCGCGGTGATCTGGGCCCGCAGCGCGGCGATGACCTGCTCGGACAGGGCCGAACGTCGGGGATGGCTCAGGGGCATGACTCACCTTCGCACGGACGGTGGCCCGGAGGGCGTCCGGGGGCCGGACCGGAGTGGACAGTCAATCATCCCATGATTCTATGATGGGCCTCATGGCTCGTGAGGAAACCCGGACGAAGACGCGGACGACACCCCGGACCACGGCACCCCCGGCCCTGCGCGGCTCTGCCGCGCCGGGCGCCGGGGACCCGGGCGGCGCGTCCCCGCGCGCGTGGACGATGCGGCTGCTCGTCGCGGGCATCGTGCTCTCCGCGCTCAACCTCCGCCCGGCCATCACCAGCCTCGGCGCCCTCCTGGAGGAGGTCCGTAACGGGCTCGGCATGAGCGGCAGCGTGGCCGGACTGCTCACCTCCGTGCCGCCGCTGTGCTTCGCCGTCTTCGGCGTCATGGCCCCGCGGCTCGCCCGCCGCTTCGGTGCCGGCGCGGTGGTGTGCGCCGGCATGGCCGCCATCGCCACCGGCCTGCTGGTGCGGCCGTACACCGGGAGCACGGCCGGCTTCCTGGCCGGCAGCGCCCTCGCGCTCATGGGCATCGCGGTCAGCAACGTGCTGATGCCGGTCATCGTCAAGCACTGGTTCCCCGCCCGGGTCGGTTCCATGACCGGCCTGTACTCGATGGCCCTCGCCCTGGGCACGGCCCTCGCGGCGGCGGTCACGGTGCCCCTGACCGACGCGCTCGGCGGGAGCTGGCAGTCGGGCCTGGCCCTGTGGGCGGCGCCGGCCGTGGCGGCGGTCCTGCCGTGGCTGCCGTTCGTCCGCGGCCGCGCGACGGCACCGGGGGCGGGGGAGAGGGCCGGGGAGCGGGGGGCGGGCGGCGCCGGGTCGGTCCGGGGCGGTGCCGGGTCGGTTGGGGATGGTGGCGGGTCGGTCCTGGGTGGAGCCGGGTCCGTTCGGGATGGTGCCGGGTCGGTTCGGACGGCCGACGGGGCCGACGGCGGCGAGGCGCATGGCGCGGCCGCGCCGGAACCCGCGCGCAAGGCGGCCCCGCCGTTGCGGATCACCCGCAGCCGCACCGCCTGGGCCCTGGCCGTCTTCTTCGGGCTCCAGGCCACCGCCGCCTACATCACCATGGGCTGGATGGCGCAGATCTTCCGGGACGCCGGTGTCCCCGCGGGCACCGCCGGGCTGCTGCTGGCGGTCACCATGGTCATGGGCGTGCCCCTCGCCTTCGTGATACCCCGCCTGGCCACGCGGCTGCCGCACCAGGGCCCGATCGTGCTCGCCCTCGGCGTCTGCGGCCTCGCCGGGTACGCCGGGCTGTACCTCGCGCCCGCCGCCGGCGCCTGGGCGTGGGCCGTGCTGCTCGGCATCGCGAACTGCGCCTTCCCGCTCGCCCTGACCCTGGTCGGCATGCGGGCGAAGACGGGGCCCGGCGTGGCCCAGCTGTCCGCGTTCGCCCAGAGCACCGGCTACCTCATCTCCATCCCCGGACCGCTCCTGGTCGGCGTCCTCTACCAGCACAGCGGCGGCTGGGGTCTGCCGATCGCGCTGATGAGCGCCCTGATGATCCCGCAGATGGTGGTCGGCGTCCTGGCGGGCCGGGACCGCACGGTGGAGGACGAGGCGGGCCGCTGAGCCGTCAGGCAAGCACCGCCGGCCTTCGCGCGCCGGGCTCGTCGGGGCCCGACCCCGGGGAGCGCGGCGCGCCGTGCGGGTGCGAGACTGGTCCCATGCCAGTGCTCGACCCGGATCCCCAGCACGGTCAGAAGAAGATGCTGCTCGTGTTCGGCTCCTTCTTCGCGATCTTCATCGTCATCGCCGTCATCGCGACCATCGCCTCGCCCTGACCCGGCGCCCGCCCGTCCCATGGTGGGGTTAGCCCCCCTGTCCCCTAGGGGGTGAGGGTCAGGGTCAAGTGGGTGGATCACCGGATGGGTTGGCGCCCGCGGATTCCGTAGCTTCGAGGTGTGACCACGCCAGAGCGGTCACCGACCACTCGAAGAGCGGAGGCAGACATGTCGGCTCCTGTGCACACCCCGCCCCACCCGGCGACCCGGGCCGGTGCCGACAGCCGCCTGCCCTGGTGGGCCCTCGCCCTGCCCGCGCTCGCCTTCACCGCCCTGCTCCTGCTGATCCTGCACCCGTCCGACGCCCACGCGGCCGGGGGCGACCCCGCCATCACCCACCTCTTCGAGCGGATCGAGCAGCTGACGACCCGCTGAGCACGGCTTGAGCCGGTGGTCAACTCCCTGCGCCCTGTGGCGTGTTTCATGCGAAGCTGGATCTCATGAGCGTCGCAGAACCGCGCAGGATTGTCCTCTTCCGCCATGCGAAAGCCGACTGGCCACAGGTGACCGATCACGAGCGTCCGCTCGCCGACCGGGGCCGAATGGACGCGGCGGAGGCCGGGCGCAGGCTCGCCGACACCGGCGTCCCCTTCGACCTGGCCCTGTGCTCCACAGCGGTCCGCACCCGGGAGACCTGGAAGCTCGCCGTCCAGGAGTTCCCGCAGCGGCCGAAAACCGTCTACGAGGAGCGGATCTACGAGGCGTCGCCGGGTGAGCTGATCGCCGTGCTCAACGAGACCTCCGACGACGCGCAGAACCTCCTCATGATCGGCCACAACCCGGGCATCCAGGGCCTCGCCGACGTTCTGGCGGGCTCGGCCGAGAGCGACGCCCGGGAGCGGATGGCCCGCCGCGGGTTCCCGGCCGCCGCCTTCGCCGTGCTGTCGTTCACGGGCTCGTGGAAGAGCCTGGAGCCGGGCGTGGCCACGCTGCGGGACTACTGGGCACCGGCCGAGTGACCCGCTGACCCGCTCCCCGTGAGCGGACCGACCCGGCTGAAGTGAGGAAAGCCCGGCGCCTGACCGGCGCCGGGCCCCTCCGGGCGGGTCAGACCGTGTCGACGGTGTCCGCCGCCTCGACCTCTTCGCGCGTGATGCCCAGCAGGTACAGCACCGTGTCCAGGAACGGGACGTTCACCGCGGCGTGCGCGGCCTCGCGCACCACCGGCTTGGCGTTGAAGGCCACCCCCAGACCGGCCGCGTTCAGCATGTCCAGGTCGTTCGCGCCGTCACCGATCGCCACCGTCTGCGACAGCGGAACCCCCGCCTCGGCGGCGAACCGGCGCAGCAGCCGCGCTTTGCCCGCGCGGTCGACGATCTCGCCGGTGACCTTGCCGGTCAGCCTGCCGTCGACGATCTCCAGCGTGTTGGCGTGGGCGAAGTCCAGCCCGAGCCGCTCCTTCAGATCATCCGTGACCTGCGTGAAACCGCCCGAGACGACGCCCACTTGGTAGCCCAGCCGCTTCAGCGTGCGGATCAGGGTGCGGGCGCCCGGCGTCAGCCGGACCTCACTGCGCACCTTGTCCACGACGGAGGCGTCCAGACCCTCCAGCAGCGCCACGCGCGCGTGCAGGGACTGCTCGAAGTCCAGCTCCCCGCGCATCGCGGCCGCCGTCACCTCGGCGACCTCGTTCTCGCAGCCGGCGTGCGCCGCGAACAGCTCGATGACCTCGTCCTGGATGAGCGTCGAGTCGACGTCCATGACGACCAGGCGCTGAGCGCGCCGGTAGAGGCCGGCGGCGACCACCGCCACGTCGATGCCGAGCTTCGCCGCGTCGGTGGCCAGGGCGGTGCGCAGCGGTTCGGTCTCCACGCCGGAGACGGCGAACTCGACCGCGGTCACGGGGTACTTGGCGAGCCGGAAGATACGGTCGATGTTGCCGCCGGCCTTGGTGATCCGCGCGGCGATCGCCGCGGTGGCCTCCGCGGTGAGCGGGTGCCCGAGGACGGTGACCAGGGAGCGGCCCAGGCCGCGCGGCCGGTTGTCGCCGAGGCCGGAGATGATCTCCGCCTGCATCTTCATCGACTCGGCCCAGCTGTGGACGGTCGCCCGCAGGTCTCCCTCCAGACCCGGGGGCGGCTCGGTCACGAGCGCGCACAGCACCATTCGGCCACGGGTGACGACCTGCTCGATGTCGACGACGTCGACGGAGTAGGCGGCGAGGGTGTCGAAGAGGCCGGCCGTGATGCCGGGCCTGTCCTTGCCGAAGATCTTGACCAGCAGGGTGGGGACGTCGGCCGGGACGTCGGCAGGGACATCGGAAGACGAGGTCTGCGAAGCGCTCATGGTGGTTCCACCGTATCCGGCAGGCGGCGCGTACCGCCCCCGAGGTCCGCCTGGCGGACAGGGAACAGTGGGTGTCGGGCGGGTGGCGAGGATCTTGCGCACGGGGCCCGCCGGGTGGCCGGAGGCCGGGCAGGGGCCGGTCGGAGGTCGGGGTGCTTCACCGGCCGCCTCGCGGTTTGCGTGGCGGTGGGGGAGGCGGCGGGGGCGGTGGCCCGTCGTCCGGCCGGGCGGGCGGACCGTTCCCGTTCCCGGGCCCGGGGGACTGCCGGGGCCCGCGCGGAGGGGGCGCGACGGGCCGGACGACCGTCGGGGCGCCGTGGATGTCGCCGCCACCCGGGGCGGTGGAGTCGTCATCCGGCCGGGCGTCCTGCGGTTCCAGCAGTTCGCCGGGGATCCGCAGGTACGGGTTGGTGGCCGGGTTCGGCGGACGGTACGGCACACCCGGCGCGTAGGGCCCGGCTTCCTCGCCGCGCGCCTTCTCCTCGCCACGGGAAGAGCCGGCGCCTCCGCCGCCCCCGCCGGCGGCGTCATACCCCGCAGGTACAGCGCCCGCCCCCGCCCCAGCCCGCCCGACTCCGTGACCGGCGCCCCCTGGCCCGGACCACCCGGCGCCCTCTTCGGTGGTTCCCGGCGACTGGCAGCGCCTGGTGCCCCCCTTTGCGGTTCCCGGCGACTCGGACCGCCTGGTGTCGCCCTCTGCGGTTCTCGGCCACCGGGACCGCCCGGCGCCCTCTTCGGTGGTTCCCGGCGACCGGGACCGCCCGGCGCCCTCTGCTGCGGTTTCCGGCCACCCGGACCACCCGCCGTCCTCCTCGGCGGCCCTCGGCCCATGGCCGTACCCCGGCGGCGTCGTGCCCGCCCCGGGCCCCGCCCACCCCGCGCCCTCCCCAGCTGCTCCCGGCCCGGGCCCTCCGGTCTCCCCGCCGTATCCCGGGGGCCCGGCGCCCATCCCCGGACCTGCCGTCCGCCTCGCCCCTGGCCCGGGCCACCCGGCGTTCTCGTCGTGTCCCGGCCACGCCGCTCCACCCCCTCTCCCCACCTGCCCGGCACCTCCACCGCCCCCGTCGTACGCCCCGGCGAAGCCACCCGTGCCGGCCTCCGGCTCGGCGCCCGTTCCGTACGAGCCGCCCGTCCCGGTCTCCGGCCCGGTACTCGCCCCCGCCCCTGGCCCGGTACTCGCCCCCGCCCCTGGCCCGGCGCCCGCCCCCGTCCTCGGTCCGAGGCCCGCCCCCGGCCCGGCACCTCCACCGCCCCCGTCGTACGCCCAGGCGAAGCCACCCGTGCCGGTCTCCGGCCCGGCACCCGCACCGTAGGAGCCACCCGCGCCCAGCGCCCGTGCCGTGGCCGACCGGCCCGCCGCCCCGCACGCCCACGCCGTCAGCGCGCCCGCGCCCCCGGCCCCCGCGCCCCACACCGCGCCCAGCAGCAGGGCCATGGCGAGGTGGCCGTGCAGGTCGACGCCCGCGCCGAACGCGTCGAAGCCGAGGACGGACAGGGACGCGGTCACGGACACGTCCGTGAGCCAGGCCAGCAACGGCAGGGCGAGCGCGGTCGCCGCCCCGAGCCGCAGCGCGCACCGGCCCGCGAAGGCGAGCGCACCCGGACTCCCCGGTGCGTCACGCACGACCGGCGTCCGGACCGCCGTCAGCATCCCGGCCAGCAGCATCATCAGCGCCGCCGCCACCGCAAGCAGCCACACCCGCCCGTCCAGCTCCGCCAGCCGCCCCAGCGTCACCGGCTGGTCCGTACCGGTACCGAGCAGGTCGTCCAGCGGGTCCGGCAGGAAGCGGGTCAGCTCGCCCGTGGCCCGGCCGTCCCACGGCACGAACAGGCCCAGCGGCACGCCCAGCCACACCCCGTTCGGCGCCCCGAGCAGCGCCGCCCCGGCGATGCGGCGCGGATGGTCGTCGCCGACCGCCGCGTACGCCGCCGCCGCGAGCCCCGCCGCCACGGCCACCAGCAGCACCGTCACCACCGCGGACACCGCCGGCCGCACGACACGGTGCACGGCCTCCCAGCCCGGCGGCAGCGGCGTACGGCGGGACGCCAGCGCAGCGATGACGAGGATCCCGGCCGACCACCCGAGCCCGCCGAACAGCGTCGGCGCCGTGTCCACCGTGAAGCCGACCGCCGCCTGCGCGTCGACCAGCTCGCCGAGCCGGTCCGGCAGCAGCCCCCCGACGTCCCCTAGCCCCGGGACTTCCACAGCCCCGGCCCCGCCGGGCACGTCGTCAAGGCCCAGCGATCCCCCGTCGATCGTGATCACATCGTGTCCCGCCCATGCCAGCCCGCCCAGCATCGCCACGAACAGCGCCACCACCGCGCCCGCGCGCGCGAGGAGTTCGGCCGGTGGGATCACAACTCCCGCCGCGCGCAGGGACCGCAGGAAGAACCACGACAGCAGCAGCGCCCCGGCCAGGCTCACCCCCAGTGGCGTGATCTCGATGGCCGTGTCCGCCTGCGCGCCCGACAGGCCGAACGCCGACACGTCACCGGACGGCGTGACCGACCCGCCCGCCGCGAGCGCCACCACCGCCGCGGTCATCGGCCCCAGCGAGCCCGCCGCGTCCGCCTCCAGCAGCCGCAGGCCCAGCGCCGCCGTCCCCGCCATCCCGATCAACGCCCAGCTCACGGCGGCGACGGCGGACATCAGCACGTCCCCCCACGGCACGCGCGCACCGTCCCTCGCCGACTCCACACCGGTCGCAGCACCCATGGCAGACCCCCCGATCCGCTCCGTGGCGGGAACACCGCGCATGTCCCCCTCGCGTCGAAATACCACTCTCCGGCCCGTTTTCAACCCCGTCAACGGAAACGGCCGACCCGTCCGCGCGCGCTCTTCACAAGGCCCGACTTTCGGTCAGGGGGCCGCTCCTGAAATAGTTCCCCCCGATGTTCGACATCCCTAGACTCCCCATGTCGGGGGATAACTCGGGGGACAACTCAGTGGGGCATGGAGTGCCGGAACTCGTACTGGAATCAAACGGACGTACCTGGACGCTCGATCCGTCCAGGGCTTACACCCTCGGACGTGATCCGCAGGGGGACGTCGTCTTCGACGACGCCAGGGTCTCCTGGCGTCACGCCACGGTCAGCTTCAACGGCCGCAGTTGGGTCATCGAGGACCACGGCAGCACCAACGGCACGTTCGTGCAGGGGCAGCGCATCCACCAGATGGAGCTCGGCCCCGGCTCGGCGGTCAACCTGGGCAACGCGACCGACGGCCCGCGCCTGAACCTCTCCGGCGCCGCGGCCTCCGTCGCCACGCCGCAGGCCCAGCCCCAGCGGCAGCCGTACGCGGCGCAGGGCGCGAACCCGGGCTGGGCGCCGCAGGCCCCCGCCCCGCAGACGCCGCACCAGCAGCCGCACCAGCAGGCCCCGCAGGCCGGCTGGCAGCAGCCGCAGCAGCCGCAGCAGCCCGCGGCGCACATCCCGCAGCAGCAGGGCCCCGGCGGTGTCGCGGGGGCGCCGCCGGTCTACGGCGACCGCAGCCCGACCACGTTCCACCAGTTCTCCCTCGGCCGCGTGATGCGCATCGGCCGTGCCCTGGAGAACGAACTGGTCGTCTCCGACCTGCAGGTCTCGCGGAACCACGCCGAGTTCCACGCCACGCCCGACGGGCGCATGGAGATCCGCGACCTCGGCTCGCACAACGGCACGTACGTCAACGGCCAGCCGATCCCCAAGGGCGGCTCGCAGCTGCTCGGCCCGACCGACGTCGTCGGCGTCGGCCACTCGACGTTCCGGATCGTCGGCGACCGTCTCGAGGAGTTCGTCGACACCGGCGAGGTGTCCTTCTCCGCCCGCCACCTGACCGTCACGGTCGACGGCGGCAAGCAGATCCTCAAGGACGTCTCCTTCGGCGTCCCGGAGAAGTCGCTGATCGCGGTCATCGGCCCGTCCGGCTCCGGCAAGTCCACCCTGCTCAAGGCGCTGACCGGCTACCGGCCCGCCAACCAGGGCGAGGTCCTCTACGACAACCGGGACCTCTACAAGCAGTTCGCCGAGCTGCGCCAGCGCATCGGTCTGGTCCCGCAGGACGACATCCTGCACAAGGAGCTGACCGTCAAGAAGGCCCTCAAGTACGCGGCCAAGCTGCGCTTCCCCGCCGACACCACGGCGGCCGAGCGCGAGGCCCGGATCGACGAGGTGCTGCGCGAGCTCAAGCTCGACATCCACAAGGACAAGAAGGTCACCTCCCTCTCCGGCGGCCAGCGCAAGCGCGTCTCGGTCGCCCTGGAGCTGCTGACCAAGCCGTCGCTGATCTTCCTGGACGAGCCGACCTCCGGCCTCGACCCGGGCATGGACCGCGACGTCATGCAGCTGCTGCGCGGTCTCGCGGACGACGGCCGCACGGTCCTCGTCGTCACGCACTCCGTGGCCGAGCTGGCCCTGTGCGACAAGCTGCTGGTGATGGCGCCCGGCGGCTCCGTGGCCTACTTCGGCCCGCCGGAGGAGGCGCTGAACTTCTTCGGCTACGACACCTGGGCCGACGTCTTCTCCGCCTTCGAGAACTACCGCGACTACGACTGGGCGGGCCGCTGGAAGGGCTCACAGCACTACCAGATGTACGCCGCGGACCTGGACGCCGTGGCGCCGCAGTCCGTACAGGTTCCGCCCATGCAGGCGATGAAGCCGCCGAAACCGCAGGGCTGGATGTCCCAGTTCGTCACGCTCGTCCGGCGTTATGTCTCGGTGATCGCGTCCGACAAGGGCTTCCTGGCCCTGATGGTGATCCTGCCGGCCGTGCTCGGCGCGGTGAGCCTGCTCATCGACGCGGACAAGGGCCTGCTGCCGAACCCGGTCAACCCGCAGACCGGCCGGATCATCCCGAACGGCACGGCCACCACGGTCCTGCTGATCCTCGCGGTCGGCGCCTGCTTCGCCGGCGCGGCGAACTCGGTCCGCGAGCTGATCAAGGAACGGGTCATCTACGAGCGGGAGCGCGCCACCGGCCTGTCCCGCTCGGCGTACCTGATGTCGAAGGTGTTCGTGCTCGGCATGATCACCGTGCTGCAGGGCCTGCTGGTCGGCGTCATCGGCTTCTCCAGCCGGGAGATCCCCGAGGAGGGCCTGATCTTCGGCAGCGCCACGCTGCTGGAGCTGTCCGTGCCGATCATGGCGCTGGGCTTCACGTCGATGATGTTCGGCCTGATCATCTCCTCGCTGGTGAAGACCGCCGAGAAGACCATGCCGCTGCTGGTGATGTTCGCGATCATCCAGGTCGTCTTCACCGGCTGCCTGTTCACGCTGCACGGCTCGGTCGGCGTCAACCAGTTCTCGTTCCTGATGCCGTCGCGCTGGGCGGTCGCCGCCTCCGGCGCCACGCTCGACTTCAACAAGATCAGCCCGCCCGAGACGGCCGGGGACACCGACCCGCTGTGGGAGCACACGGCCGGGGCCTGGGTCATGGACATGGGCGCGCTCCTGGCGCTCGGTGTGATCTGCGGCTTCTTCGTGGCCCGCTTCCTGCGCCGCCACGAGCCCGAGGTCATGCGCAAGTAGTCACCGTCTCACCGCGCCCGAAGGGCGGCACCCCGTCCAGGGTGCCGCCCTTCGGCGTTCGTTCAGCGAAGCAGCGAGGTCCCGCGCCGGCCTCAGTACGCGCTGTCGACGTTGTCCATCGAGCCGTACTTGTCGGCCGCGTAGTTGCAGGCGGCGGTGATGTTGGCTACCGGGTCGTAGATGTCCCAGGAGGTGCCGGGGACGTGCCAGTGCTTGAAGGTCGGCGGGATGACCTGCAGCAGGCCCTTCGACGGGATGCCGTTGATCGCGTTGATGTCCCAGTTGTTGATGGCGCGCGGGTTGCCCGAGGACTCACGGATGATGTTGCGCTTGATGCCCTCGTAGGAGCCGGGGATCCCGTGCTTCTTCATGACGTCGAGGGACTCGCGGATCCAGCCGTCGAGGTTGTTCGGGTAGCTCTTCTTGACGGCGGCGCGCTTGGCGGCGCGGCTCGCGGCCTCCTTGGCGTTGCGCTCGGCCTCGGCCTTCTTCTTCGCCGCCTCGGCGGCGGCCTTCTTCTTGGCGGCGGCAGCGGCCTCGGCCTTCTTCTTGGCCGCTATCTGCTCCGCCTTCACGCTGGCACCGGCCATCTGGTCGGTGACGCTGGCCTTGACGTCCTTGATCTGCTCGGTGCTGAACGCCACCGCAGCCGGCTGAGCGGCCTCGGTCGTGGTCGTGGTCGACGCCCCGCTCGGCACCGCGGAGAAACCGATGGCGGCGGCGCCGAGGGTGGCGACACCCGCCATGGCGATCTTGTGGTGACGGGTCAGGCTACGACTCTGAACACGGCTGAAGATGTTCTTGGGCATGCTGAGTGGACCTCTTCGAATAGCGCGGGAGTCGCTCGGCGTCCGGCGTTGGACTCGGTGTGTTTCCGACACGAACGCCGCGGGGGCAGAACCCACGGCGCTGAGCGACGAGAGCCATTCTTAGCGGCCGCAAAATGGCGAGGCAAAGGTGTGACGTACGAAGGAAGATAGTGGATCAGGGAGGGGCGAATCGGGGCAGACCGGGCTATCCGCGCCGCTCAATAGGGGCGACTTTGTCTCCTATGCACTTTCGTACGTGACGTGCGCCCTATGCCCGGGCTCACATCGGGCAGCATGCGTTCTCACCACAGGTTGCACGAGCGATGCTCTGTGTGAGGGGTCCCACAAGGGCTCTCAGGGCCTCTCAGGGCAGGAGGAGGTGCACGTCCCCGAACTCGTGCCACAGGTAGCGGCCTCGCAGCGCCGCCTCGTAGCCCCGCTCGATCGCCGCCCGCCCGGCGACCGCCTCCAGCATCAGCAGATGCGAGGCCTCCGGCTCGTGCAGCCCGGTCAGCAGCCCGTCCACGACCCGCACCCCGCGCTCCGGTGTGACGACGAGATCCGTCCAGCCCGTACGCGCGCGTACGGCCCCCTCGGCGTCCACCGCCGACTCCACCGCCCGCACCGCCGTCGTCCCGACCGCCACCACCCGGCCCCCGCCGGCCCGCGCGGCGTCGATCAGCCGCGCCGACCCCTGCGGCACCGCGAAACGCTCCGGATACGGCGGCTCGTGCGCCTCGGCCGAGGCCACCCCCGTGTGCAGCGTGACCGGCGCGAACTGCACCCCCCGGCTCACCAGCTCCGTGACGAGCCGCGCCGTGAAGGGCCGGGCCGCGCTCGGCATCTCCGCACTGCCCGCCCCGTCGGCCGACGGCAGCGCGAACACCGTCTGGTAGACCGACAGCGGCTGGTCCCGCTCCGTGTAGGCGTAGCGAATGGGCCGCCCGTACTCCCGCAGCAGTCCCGGTATCCCCGGTCCGCGGACCCGCGCCCACCACAGCCGCTCGCTCCGCCCGCTCAGCGGCTCCTCCAGCACCAGCCGCACACCCCCGGGCAGGCACACCTCCGTTCGCGCGGGCGCCCCCGCACGCGCGCGCGTGGTGCCCCGCCCGTCGGGCTCCCGCAGCTCCACCGCCCAGCGGCCGTCGTCCCCGCGCGTGGAGAAGTGCACCACCACGCGCGCGTTCCCCACCCACCCGTCGACGGCCGCCGCCAGCGTGGCCGAGGTGTTGACCACGAGCAGGTCCCCGGCCCGCAGCAGCCGCGGCAGCTCCGCGAACGTGTGGTGGGCCACCTCGGCACCCCGCGACACCAGCAGCCGTACGGAGTCCCGGTCCAGCCCGGGCCCCCGCTGCTCGGCCGGCACCCGGGCCGACAGCTCCTCCGGCACCCGCACCGCGAGCGTCATACGACGCCGTCCACCAGCGCCGCGGCCGCGTACCGCCCGCTCACCGGACGCTCGTCCAGCAGCCGCAGGAACCCCGGCACCACGGTCTCCGGCGCGGGCCGCGGCTCCCGGTCCTCCGGTACGGCCGCCGCATAGAGGTCCGTGGCCATGTCCCCGGGATCCACCGCCCAGACCCGCAGCCCCGGCTCCTCCACGGCGAGCACCGCCACCAGCTGGTCCAGGGCCGCCTTCGACGCCCCGTAGCCACCCCACGTCTCGTACGCCTCCGCCGCCGCGTCCGAACTGACCACGACGACCGTGCCCGCCTCGGAGGCCCGCAGCAGTGCCAGTCCCTCCTGGACCAGACCCAGGCAGGCCACCAGGTTCACCTCAAGCGCCCGTCGCAGCCCCGGAAGGGGCAGCTCCTCCAGCCGGACCAGCGGCTCGATACCCAGCGCGCTCGCGTTGTGCACCAGCAGATCGAGCCCGCCCAGCCGCCACGCCGCCTCGACCAGCGCCGACCGGTGGGCGGCGTCCGTGACGTCCCCCGGCAGGGCCCTCACCCGCGTGCCGTGCGCGGAGACGGCCTCGGCCGTGTCCGCCAGGGCCTTGGCCCCCCTCGCGTCGAGCACCAGATCCCAGCCCCGCCCGGCCAGCGCCCCGGCGAGCGCCCGGCCCAGTCCCTTCGAGGCCCCGGTGATGATCGCGACCGGCATGATCAGCTCCCTCCTCGTGATCGAAGTGCCCTCAACGTAGGAACAGGGCCGCCCCGACCGCCTCCGCCGCGGGCCGCAACCCGCCGGGTCCCTTCGCCCTACGCCACCGGCCCACCGTCCCCGGGCCTAGGCCGGCCACCGGCCCGGCCCCCGCCCCACCGCCCCGGGACCTAGGCCGCCCCGCCCGCGCCTCCGCCCCGCGACCTAGGCCCACCGGACCGGCACCCGCGGCCACCGGTCCGATCCGCGCTGTCACAGCTCGCCGGTACCGTGAGGACATGAGCCACGGTCCCCGGTCCGGCCTCGCCGCGGTGAGCTCCGCGTTGCTGGCCATGAGCAGGCATCTCGAGGTGCGCGACGTCCTCAAGACGATCGTGGCCTCGGCCCGCGAGCTGCTCGACGCGCAGTACGCGGCGCTCGGCGTCCCGGACGACCACGGCGGCTTCGCCCAGTTCGTCGTCGACGGCGTCAGCGAGGAGCAGTGGAAGGCCATCGGCCCCCTCCCGCGCCAGCACGGCATCCTCGCCGCGATGCTGCACGAGGCCCGGTCCGAGCGCCTCGCCGACGTCCGCAAGGACCCCCGCTTCGAAGGCTGGCCCAAGGCCCATCCCGACCTGATCGACTTCCTGGGCCTGCCGATCCGGGACGGCGAGGAGGTGCTGGGGGCCCTGTTCCTGGCGAACAAGAACTGCAGGAAGTCCGAGGGCGGCTGCGGCTTCACCCAGGACGACGAGGAACTGCTCGGCATCCTCGCCCAGCACGCCGCGATCGCCCTCACCAACGCCCGCCTGTACGAGCGCAGCCGCGAACTGACCATCGCCGAGGAGCGCTCGCGCCTGGCCCACGAACTGCACGACGCGGTCAGCCAGAAGCTGTTCTCGCTGCGCCTTACGGCCCAGGCGGCGGCCCGGCTGGTGGACCGCGACCCCTCCCGCGCCAAGGGCGAACTGCAGCAGGTGGCCGCCCTGGCCGCCGAAGCCGCCGACGAACTGCGCGCGGCGGTGGTCGAGTTGCGCCCGGCCGCACTCGACGAGGACGGCCTGGTCGCCACCCTGCGCACGCAGATCCAGGTCCTCGACCGCGCCCACAGCGCCCGGGTGACCTTCTCCGGCCACGGCGTCAAGGCCCTGCCCGCCTCCCAGGAGGAGGCCGTCCTGCGCGTCGCCCAGGAAGCCCTGCACAATGCCCTGCGCCACTCCGGCGCCGAGCACGTCGACGTGACGCTGGAGCGCCGCGACGGCGGTGCCGTCCTGCGGGTCACGGACGACGGCAGCGGCTTCGACCCACAGACGGTCCGCCGAGCGGGGCGCCACCTCGGCCTGGTCTCGATGCGGGACCGGGCGAGCGGCGTCGGCGGCTCGCTGACGGTGGAATCGGCGCCCGGGAAGGGCACCACGATCGAGATGGAGGTCCCCGGTGGCTGACGCGATCAAGGTCCTGCTCGTCGACGACCACCAGGTCGTCCGCCGGGGTCTGCGCACGTTCCTGGAGGTGCAGGACGACATCGAGGTCGTCGGCGAGGCGGCCGACGGCGCCGAAGGAGTCGACCGGGCCGAGGAGTTGCGGCCCGACGTCATCCTCATGGACGTCAAGATGCCGGGCATGGACGGCGTCGACGCCCTGCGCAGACTCCGCGAGCTGGACAACCCCGCGCGCGTGCTGGTCGTCACCAGCTTCACCGAGCAGCGCACGGTGGTCCCGGCCCTGCGCGCGGGCGCCGCCGGGTACGTCTACAAGGACGTCGACCCCGACGCCCTCGCCGGAGCCATCCGCTCGGTGCACGCCGGGCACATCCTGCTCCAGCCGGAGGTCGCCGGCGCCCTGCTCTCCCAGGAGGAGGCCAACTCCGGCCCGGGCAGAGGTGGTTCACTCACCGAGCGGGAGCGCGAGGTCCTCGGCCTGATAGCGGACGGCCGTTCCAACCGCGAGATCGCCCGCGCGCTCGTCCTCTCCGAGAAGACCGTGAAGACCCACGTCTCGAACATCCTGATGAAGCTCGACCTGGCCGACCGAACCCAGGCCGCCCTGTGGGCCGTTCGCCACGGCGTGACCGGCTGACACGCTCACCCCACGGCAACGCGAAAGGTTGCGTTCCGGACTGAGATTCATACTGTCGTGGGAACGTCCCCCATATGGCGCATCCTCGGTGGATCTCCGCCGTTCTCCAGTGCGTGCCGCGGCGCCTGCCGCGGTGATCGCAAGGAGGGCTCCAAAGTGAAGAACCTGAAGAAGGCCGCGGCCGTGACGATGGTGACCGGTGGCCTGCTGGCCGCGGGCGCGGGCATGGCCTCCGCCACCAGCGCGCACGCCGACGGCCAGGCCGTGGGCTCCCCGGGCGTCGGTTCGGGCAACGTCGTCCAGGCCCCGGTGCACGTCCCGGTCAACGTCTCCGGCAACAGCGTGAACGTCGTGGGCGTGCTGAACCCGGCCTTCGGCAACCTCGCCGTCAACCACTGACACCCCACCTCCGTCTCCGAATCGAAGGTGACACCGGCCTCCCGGACCCACCCGGGAGGCCGACCTGCTCGACCGCGGGCACCCGGTCCGGTCAGCCGCGGGCACCGGCCCCGCTCAGCTGCGGGCATGCGTGCCGCCAGGGGCGGCACGGGTGGGCGCCGCCGCACCCCGCTCCGCCGGGCTGCGCCATGCCCCGGCCCCAGCCTCGACGCCGAGCACCTGCACAACCCCACGCCGGGTCACCGCACCCCCCGCTCCCGCTTTTCCACAACGGAGTTGTACGCCGCGACCTGCGCCCGCCGAGCCGTCCGCTCCACCGGCCGCAACGCCTCCCGCCGCGCGGCGATCTCCGCCGAACTCACCGCACCCCCGTGCCCGCTCTCCGTGGCCACCCCGATCAACGCCCCCACCCGCTGCGCCAGCTCCAGCACCCGCACCGCTCGCGGCGGATACCCCGGCGCCAGCACCTCCCGCCCCCGCTCGGCCCGGGCCCGGTAGGCGTCGACCGCCGCCTCCGCCACCGGCCCCGACCCGGCCACGTCCAGCCGGGTCAGCACCTCGGTCGCGTCCCGGAGGGCCTCCGCGAGTTCCCGCTCCGCCTCACCCAGCGACGGCACGTCCGCCGGCGGCGCCTCCCGCACGGGCAGCACATGCCACACCACCTCTACCTGCACCCCCACGGGCCCGGCCTCGTACACGTCCGGCACCAGCCCGAGCGCGGCCCCGTGACAGACCACCGCCTCCTCGGCCTCCAGCGCCCGCGCGTTGAACTCCGGCGGCCCGCTCAGCCCCAGCGGATGCCCCGGCGCCGGCAGCGCCACCCGCAGCCCGGTCACGCCGAGCGTGCGCAGCCGCCCCAGCGCGAGCGTCAGCCCGACCTGGCCCGACTCACCCGGCAGTCCCTCCACCCGGTGCACCGCGTCCTCGCCGACGATGGCGAGCACGGCGTCATCCGGCGAGACAAGTCCGCCCAAAAGGGCATTTCCCCAAGCTGCGAGACGTCCAGCGCGCGGTTCCGTGAGCATGCTCCCACCCTAGGACCCTCCAAGGACCGGACCGAGGGAATGCCCCGGCCGACCAGTGGCGTAGATTTCATGGAGGGCTGCGCCCACCGGCGCGGCGGACCGAGCCACAGGCGTACGCGACAGCCGAGACCGGCCACACTGCAAGGGGAGACAACGCGCTCATGAGCGATGTTCTGGAGCTTCAGGACGTATCCGTGGTCCGCGAGGGCCGGGCTCTGGTGGACCAGGTCTCCTGGTCGGTCAAGGAGGGCGAGCGCTGGGTCATCCTGGGCCCGAACGGCGCCGGCAAGACCACCCTCCTCAACCTCGCTTCCACCTACCTCCACCCCAGCTCGGGCACCACCACCATCCTCGGCGAGACCCTCGGCCGCCCCGGCACCGACGTCTTCGAACTGCGCCCGCGCATCGGCATGGCCGGCATCGCCATGACCGAGAAGCTCCCCAAGCGCCAGACGGTCCTGCAGACGGTCCTCACCGCCGCGTACGGCATGACCGCCACCTGGCACGAGGACTACGAGGAGATCGACGAGCAGCGCGCCCGCGCCTTCCTCGACCGCCTCGGCATGAGCGACTACCTGGACCGCAGGTTCGGCACCCTCTCCGAGGGCGAGCGCAAGCGCACCCTCATCGCCCGCGCCCTGATGACCGACCCCGAACTGCTCCTGCTCGACGAGCCCGCCGCCGGCCTCGACCTGGGCGGCCGCGAGGACCTCGTCCGCCGCCTCGGCCGCCTCGCCCGCGACCCCATCGCCCCCTCGATGCTGATGGTCACGCACCACGTCGAGGAGATCCCGCCGGGCTTTACCCACGTCCTCATGATCCGCCAGGGCAAGGTCCTCGCCGCCGGCCCGCTGGAGCTCGAACTGACCTCCCGCAACCTCTCCCTCTGCTTCGGCCTCCCGCTCGTCGTCGAACAGATGGGCGAGCGCTGGACCGCCCAGGGCCTCCCGCTGTCCTGACCCGGCCCGCAGCTCACAAATCGCAGGGTACGAACGGCATTTCACACGCCGGGCGCCCTGTCGGCGACAGGGGCGTCGGACCTACCATGACCACGTGGACATCGACGCATGGCTGTGGTGGCTGATCGGCGCGACGGCGCTCGGCATCGCGCTCGTGATCACCGCGATGCCGGAACTGGGCATGCTCGCGGTGGGAGCCATCGCCGCGGCGGTGGTCACCGGCGTCTTCGGCGGCGGAGCCGTCGCCCAGGTCGCCGTCTTCGCCGTGATCTCGACCGCGGGCATCGCCGTCGTACGGCCCATCGCCAACCGGCATCGCTCCCAGCGACCCCAACTCGTCAGCGGCGTGGACGCGTTGAAGGGCAGACGAGCCGTCGTCCTGGAACGCGTCGACGCCTCCGGCGGCCGGATCAAGCTGGCGGGGGAGGTCTGGTCGGCCCGCGCCCTCGACACCGACCGCGCCTACGAAGTGGGCCAGGAAGTGGACGTCGTGGACATCGAGGGAGCCACCGCGATCGTCATGTGACCTCGCACGACGTAACTGGAGTGAACTCCTCGCCAGCTACGCGACGGTCTGTCAGACTCGACCAGCAAGATCTTCGACAACCATAAGATCTGCCGAAGACGCCGCAGCGGAGAAGGGACACGGGGAACGACGATGGAACCGGTCATCATCGTCCTGATCATTCTGGTGGTGTTGGTCTTCATCGCCCTGATCAAGACGATCCAAGTCATCCCACAGGCCAGCGCGGCCATCGTCGAGCGGTTCGGCCGCTACACACGAACGCTCAACGCGGGCCTCAACATCGTCGTCCCGTTCATCGACACCATCCGCAACCGCATCGACCTGCGCGAACAGGTCGTGCCCTTCCCGCCGCAGCCGGTGATCACCCAGGACAACCTGGTCGTCAACATCGACACGGTCATCTACTACCAGGTGACCGACGCGCGGGCCGCCACCTACGAGGTCGCCAGCTACATCCAGGCGATCGAGCAGCTCACCGTCACCACGCTGCGCAACATCATCGGTGGCATGGACCTGGAGCGGACCCTGACCTCCCGCGAGGAGATCAACGCGGCCCTGCGCGGCGTCCTCGACGAGGCCACCGGCAAGTGGGGCATCCGCGTCAACCGCGTCGAGCTCAAGGCGATCGAACCGCCCACCTCCATCCAGGACTCGATGGAGAAGCAGATGCGCGCCGACCGCGACAAGCGCGCCGCGATCCTCCAGGCGGAAGGTGTCCGGCAGTCCGAGATCCTGCGCGCCGAGGGCGAGAAGCAGTCCCAGATCCTGCGCGCCGAAGGCGAGGCCAAGGCCGCCGCTCTGCGCGCCGAGGGCGAGGCCCAGGCCGTCCGCACGGTCTTCGAGGCCATCCACGCCGGCGACCCGGACCAGAAGCTCCTCTCCTACCAGTACCTCCAGATGCTTCCGAAGATCGCCGAGGGCGACGCCAACAAGCTCTGGATCGTCCCCAGCGAGATCGGCGACGCCCTCAAGGGCCTGTCCGGCGCCATGGGCAACTTCGGTAACATCGGCGGAGGTTCCGGCGGCAACGGCGGCGCCTCCGGGGCCCAGGTCCCCGCGCAGGAACGCCGCGAGAAGCCGTCCATCGACTGACCGGCCGATGCGAAGGGGGCCCGCTTCCCTGGAAGCGGGCCCCCTTCGCATGAGAGGCCGCTAGGCAGCCGGCTGGGCCAGCCACTCCGGCAGCGCGTCGAAGTCGTCCTGCCCCAGCGCCAGCAGCATCGCGTCCGCCGGAGTCGGCTCGAACGGCTGCCGCAGCAGCGGCATGCCCGCCTCCTCCGGAGTCCGGTTCGCCTTGCGGTGATTGTCCTCCGCGCACGAGGCCACCGTGTTCAGCCATGTGTCCTGCCCGCCCTGCGACCGCGGCACCACGTGGTCCACGGTCGTCGCCCGCCTCCCGCAGTACGCGCACCTGTGCCGGTCACGGACCAGCACACCCCGCCTCGACCACGGCGCTCGTCTTCGGAACGGCACCCGTACGTACTGGCAGAGCCTGATCACCCGGGGCGCGGGTATGTCCACCGCGGCTCCCCGCATGCGCAGTTCGGGGTGGGCCTGCTCGACGACGGCCTTGTCCTGAAGCACCAGAACGACGGCTCGGTTCAGCGTCACCGTCGACAGCGGCTCGAAGCTCGCGTTGAGTACCAGCGTGTCCCGCATACCAGCCCACCTCCCGTGTGCACCGGCCCACCCCCTGGCGGGCTGGGATCAACTCTGGCCGGGCACGCCGAGATGGACAACGCAATATCTGCTGCTCCCACGGGGGGTGACCCCCGCGACCCCCGGCAACAAAAATGCCCGCTCCTGATCAATTCCAAGACCAGGAGCGGGCAAACGTTCCATGAACTCCGGGATCGCGCGGGCGACCGGCTCAGCCCTCGGCGGGCACCTCGTACTCGCCGATCAGCTGGGCCCGCCCGATCGTGTGGAACCGCAGGTTGAAGCCCACGAACGCGGGTGAGGCGTCCGCGTCCGGGCCGAGCTTCTCCTGGTCCACCGCGTACACGGTGAACACATACCGGTGCGGCCCGTCCCCGGCCGGCGGCGCGGCCCCGCCGAAGTCCCTGCTGCCGTAGTCGTTACGGGCGTGGACCGCGCCCTCAGGCAGCCCCTCGAACTTGCCGCTGCCCGCACCCGCCGGCAGCTCCGTCACCGAAGCCGGGATGTCGAACAGCACCCAGTGCCAGAACCCGCTGCCCGTGGGGGCGTCGGGGTCGTAGCAGGTCACGGCGAAGCTCTTGGTCTCGGGCGGGAAGCCCTCCCACCGCAGCTGCGGAGAGGTGTTGCCGGCCGCGTAGACCTGAGCGTCCTTGAGCGTCGCCCCCTCCTCGACGTCCTCACTCGTCACCGTGAACGAGGGCACGGGCGGATGGAAGTCGTGGGGGAGCGGCCGCCGCTTGAGCTCGGTCACCTCGGTACCTCCTGATCGGTTCTTGCACTCGGTTCCGAGCCTAGGCCCTTCGCTAGAACCAGTTGCGCCTGCTGCCGACCTCGGAGAGCCACTGGTTGAGGTACGCCGTCCAGTCCGTGCCCTGGTAGTCGTTTAGCCCCACCTGGAACGACCGGAAGGTGTCGCTGCCCTCGCTGAAGAGCCCCGGCTTCTTGTCCATCTCCAGCACGACGTCCATGGCGTGCTCGTCGGCCACGAAGCTCAGCTCGACCTGGTGCAGCCCCCGGTACTGCTGCGGCGGGAAGAACTCGATCTCCTGGTAGAACGGCAGCTTCTGCCGCGTGCCCCGGATGACGCCCCGCTCCATGTCCGCGTTCTTGAAGCGGAAGCCCAGCTGGACGAAGGCGTCGAGGATCGCCTTCTGCGCCGGCAGCGGATGCACGTTGACCGGGTCCAGGTCACCGGAGTCCACCGCGCGCGCGATCTCCAGCTCCGTGGACACCCCGATGTTCATACCGCGCAGCGGCTGACCGTCGATCATCGTGATCGGGGTCTCCCACGGGATCTCCAGCCCGAACTGCACCGCGTGCACCGCGTTGGCCTGCAGCTCGAACGCCCCGCCCAGCCGCGACTTGGTGAACTCGACGTCCTGCTTGTACTCCTGGTCGCCGCTCTCCACCTCGACCTTGGCCTGCAGCCCGACCGAGAGCCCCTCGATCTGCTGGTTCACGGACCCGCCCTGGATCCGCACCTCACCCTGGACGACACCGCCCGGCACGACATTGACCTCGTGCAGCACCGTCTCGACCGAAGCCCCGCCGGCCCCCAGGCTCGCGAGCAGCTTCTTGAACGCCATGTCTCTCCCTCTCGCCCACTACGGGTGGATCCCTGATCCCTGTAAACGCGATCCGGCCGTGGCCGGTTCCACTCCCTCACCCTGGCAAGGCCGGTGACCGGAGGCCACCCCGCCGCACCACGCGTCTCCAGTACCCTCGGACGGCATGATCGCGACCCCCGACCGTACGCCCCTGCCCAGGGAGTTCTTCGACCGGCCCGTCCTCGACGTCGCCCCGGACCTCCTCGGCCGCATCCTGGTCCGCACCACCCCGGACGGTCCGATCGCCCTCCGCCTCACCGAGGTGGAGGCCTACGACGGTGAGAACGACCCCGGCTCCCACGCCTACCGCGGCCGCACGGCCCGCAACGAGGTGATGTTCGGCCGGCCCGGACACGTGTACGTCTACTTCACCTACGGGATGTGGTTCTGCATGAACCTCGTGTGCGGCCCGGAGGGAAAGGCGAGCGCGGTGCTGCTGCGCGCGGGCGAGATCATCGAGGGCGCCGAGCTGGCCCGCACCCGTCGGCTCTCGGCCCGCAATGACAAGGAACTGGCCAAAGGCCCGGCCCGTCTGGCCACGGCCCTGGGCGTGGACCGCTCCCTCGACGGCACGGACGCGTGCACGCCCGGGCAGACCCCCCTGCGCATGCTGACCGGCACACCCGTGCCCTCCGACCAGGTACTCAGCGGCCCCCGCACCGGTGTCGGCGGCGAAGGAGCCGAGCACCCCTGGCGCTTCTGGGTCGCCAACGACCCGACGGTGAGCCCCTATCGGGCCCACGTCCCCAGGCGGCGCCGAAGTTGACGCGCCCGAGCGGGATGCGTAAGGTAGTCCGAGCCGCTTGACCCGGTATGGCGTTCGCCAGCAGCCGGAAGCGGCCAAACCACTACCTAGCGACTCCCCTCAGCAGGGGCGAATTCGGCGTGCCCGCACGTCTGAATTCGACGCCGAACGACTCGATTATGAGTTGGCCAGCGAATCGGCTAACGTAGTGAATGTCGAAAGGCCGACGGGCGAAAGTCCGGGCCGGAAGGCAATCCCGCCGACAGGGAATCGGATCGAGAAAAGGATCTGATAGAGTCGGAAACGCAAGACCGAAGGGAAGCGCCCGGAGGAAAGCCTGAGAGGGTGAGTACAAAGGAAGCGACCGTTCCTTGAGAACTCAACAGCGTGCCAAAAGTCAACGCCAGATATGTTGATACCCCGTCCATCGGTTC